>NZ_VMQO03000001.1 GCF_009805595.3 Candidatus Tremblayella phenacoccinincola
CCTAGAAAAACCCCTCCCTCTCTATGCTCTATGCTCTATGGACTACCTCTATGGACTACCTCTATGGACTACCTCTATGGACTACCTCTATGGACTACCTACCCCTCTCCCTCAACCTGAAGACTCTCTCTCTCCCTCAACCTCATTCTCATTCTCATTCGCTTACCTCCCTGCCTCAAACCCCACAACCCTCCTCTCTAGCTTCTTCTCCTTCAAGACCTTCTAGCTTCTCCTTCTCCTTCAAGTTCTTAGCTTCTCCTTCTCCTATCTCCTTCTCTTTCTTCTAGCTCTATCTTCTACCACCCACACCTCTCTTGAATTCAGAAAACTATTATGTTAAAAGAATACATACAGCAAACAACGAGAATTCATGGCCTAGAACCCTACTTCAAATCCCTGAAAGATGTTACATTCAAACTCAAAACGAATGCACTTAGACTTTTCTTGAAAACAAACGTATCTTTTAACAAGCTTCTCCCATATGCTTTTGCTTCATTTAAGGAGGCTTGTTATAGACTAATAGGCCTCAGACTACATGATACTCAGTTGCTAGGAGGACTTGCTTTATGTAGTGGCAAGGCAGTGGAAATGAAGACGGGAGAAGGTAAAACATTGGCAATTGCGGCTGCCGCTTTTGCCTGCTCACTGTTCAACTCAGGAGTTCACATTGTAGTCCCTAGTGACCATCTTACAAAAAGGGACAGTGAGCTAACACAGGACGTATTTGAATTCTTAGGGACCTCAGTAGGTAAAGCTGTTACAGGCCTGGCTAACAACTCAAAAAGAACAGCATACAATTCAGATATAACTTACGTTTCTTTCAGTGAGCATATATTTGATTATCTTCAAGACCACCTGGCGTATAAGGGCCAAGAATATGTTCAAAGGAGAAAACAAAGCTGCTCGATAGTGATAGTTGATGAGGTTGATTCTATATTAATAGATGAAGCTGAGACACCTTTCATTGTCTCCACATCTAAAAATAACTCTACATACCTTCATGCTCAGATGAACAAAGCTATCAAGCTTTTTGTATATGAAACCAGAAAAGCATTCTCCCCCCGTTTCCTATACTACTCCAACCAACCTAAACAACTGCTTTTAACTGAACTAGGTTTTATTAAGACTGAAAACCTACTAATAAACGCTAACCTCATTAGAAACGGATATCAACTGTATACTCCCAAAAGCTACCATCTAATAAATATGATGTACGTGCTGCTAAAGGCTTACAAAACAGTTAGTAAAGATAGAGACTACATCATTCGCAACGGAGAAGTAATAATTATTGCTAAGCTAACCGGTAGACTCTTGCCTAACAAACGTTGGTCCAATGGAGTACATCTGGCTGTCGAAACAAAAGAAGCTCTCAAAACAAGGAAAGACAGCCAGGCTATAGACCAGCTAACACTCCAGAGTTATTTTAGTATGTACAGTAGTCTATCAGGAATAACAGGAACCGCAAACGAAACACAAGAACTCAAAAGCCTGTATAACCTGGAAACAGTCGTCATTCCAACAAACAAACCACAAGGCAGATATGATGAACCAGACAGAATATGTTTGACGGTTCGCGATAGAATTATAGGAGTTATCAGAGATATTCAGAGTTGTTATAAACGTGGACAGCCAGTATTAGTTGGAACACAATCGGTAGAACAATCTGAAGAGCTTTCTGTTATGTTAAACAACATTGGGTTTCCTCACGAACTATTGAATGCTAAAAGCCAGCTGTTAGAACCCATAGTTGTTGCAAACGCTGGAAAGCCAAATAAGATAACTATAACGTCCTGCATTGCAGGCAGGGGAACAAACATATTGTTAGGGGGTTTAGTATATTTTGACCACAACACCAAAGACCAAACCTACTTCAAGTCCAAAAGGTTAGGCGGTCTAAGAGTCATCGGCATTGGTAGACATAACCTAAGAAAAGCTGATGTACAGCTAATCGGTAGAGCTGGGAGACAAGGAGAGGCTGGCACTTCCTGCTTTTATGTGTCCTTAAAGGACAGGCATCTAAATAGATTATCCGTAGACCCCAGAATGCTTGCTCAAACCATTGAAAGCATCCAAAAAAGAACTCAGACTAAAAGCCTATACCAAAAAACACAACTAGCAAGCTTCAGCAACATCTTGGACTTCCAAAGATATACAATACATATGTTGAGAAGAAAGCTAACTTCTAAAACCCAATCAGAAGCCTTTGTACTCAAAGCCAAGAAGTGGCCAGGCAACTGTTATAGTTATTCTTGGTCTAAAAAGCTAAAAGTAACATTGAGCTTAAACCTTTTTAAGAGAGCTGGAGCTGCATATTCGAACTCTTGGTTTAGTCTCTTAGTTAACCTAAACCAATTGGCCTGTATTGAATTGACAGGGATACAAAAGAGAAAAGAGCTGGAGAAAAGCTTATTATTAGGTTCAATGGATTCAATATGGATGAATCACCTTAGGTTTTTAAACAGCTCTCACTGGAACCTAATCTTAAGTCTTCAACCTTTCAACAAGCCCCACATTCAATACATTCAGAACACTTTGAAGCTACTTAAACGGATGGTCGCTTATTTAGCTCTCGATGTTCTATGCCTGTCAGAAGTAGGAATCTAACCTAGAACAGACCTAGGAAAGGCTATTTCCCCCCCCCTCTGACAAACATATGTATACATAAACATAAACATAAACATAAACATAAGCCTACTGCTGCTCTATATTTCTGAATGCTAAACCTATACTAAAGCTAACCCATATGAACGAACAAGAAGAGCAACCAAAATGTATGGTATTTCAGATCGGGAATGAAGCCCATGTTCACAACTTAGGCTACGCTATAATAAAACTAAACGGCAAACAGTATAAGACACAGATAAACAAAAGAGTGATTGTAGATCGAATGGGTTTACCAGAAGGTAGGCTGTTTTATCTACATAATGTACTCCTTCATATACATTGTAACAAAACCAACATTGGACAACCTACTCTCGAAGGAACCCGAGTAACTGCAATGGTTTCAAGGCACTTCAAAACCAAAAAGATAGAAATCCTAAAGCACAAAAGAAGAAAGCATCACATGAAGAGCCAAGGATACAGAAGCCTACGTACTGAAATTATCGTAACAAACATTCAGACTACCCAGTTGCTAACATGGCCCAAAAGAAAGCAGGCGGTTCTACTAGGAACAATAGAGACTCGAGGTCCAAGAGGCTAGGTATCAAAGCTTACAGTGGGGTCTTAGTAATGCCAGGTTCCATTGTTGTACGTCAGAAAGGCACAAAGATCCATCCTGGTAAAAACGTAGGTACTGGAAAAGACCACACATTGTTCGCATTGACTAAAGGAGTAGTGAGGTATCACTGGAATGACTCTAGAAAGCTGGTAGAAGTTCGAATGGTGCTCCGTAATAACTAACAATACAGAGCCTTCCCCAAACAGCTGTTTAATAACAATACTCTTGGGTTTTCCAATAGCTAACACATATTATAGTTATTATATTATTTAGTTATAAACCCCCCCCCTTTTTTAACTATAACAAAAGCTATGAATATAATAAATAACCCAACCTCCCATATAAAAGCTAAGCTAGAAACTAACCATAATAGAAAAAGGAAGGCATTACCACATTCTTTAGAAGCAGAGCAAACAATATTAGGTTGTCTAATGGTAGATAATAATATATGGACTGAAATAGCAACTGTTATTTCGGAGCAAGACTTTATGGAAAGAAGCCATAGGATAATATATAATGAAATGAAACTGTTATTAGAAACCCATAAACCAATTGATCTTATTACACTTTCCGACTCATTAGAACAAAAAGATAAGTTAACTATGATTGGTGGTTCTTCTTATTTAGCTGATCTATATAAACCCATTGCAAATACTGCTAACATTTTAGAATATGCTGCTATTGTTAAAGATAGAGCAATAAAACGAGAACTAATCAAAACAGCTCAAGAGTTAATTAATAATAGCTATAGTCCGAAAGGTAAAAGTAGCTCTGAGTTATTGGCAATAGCTGAGTCAAAGATATTTCATATAGCTGAGCATAGAGTTAATGAAAGCAATGGCCCTAAACCTATTGATAATATCTTAGGGAAAACAGTTGCTAATAT
The DNA here is from genome assembly GCF_009805595.3 of Candidatus Tremblayella phenacoccinincola. Classification (GTDB taxonomy): domain Bacteria; phylum Pseudomonadota; class Gammaproteobacteria; order Burkholderiales; family Burkholderiaceae; genus Tremblaya; species Tremblaya phenacola_D. Next base: position 4,107 of record NZ_VMQO03000001.1, read on the forward strand.
AGAAAAGGCATTTAAAAGTTCTAAGAAAGGTATTACTGGTCTTTCTAGTGGATATTATGAGTTAGATATAAAAACGTGTGGTTTACAAAAGTCTGACTTAATTATCATTGCGGCAAGACCTTCAATGGGTAAAACAACATTAGCTTTAAATATATGCGAAAATGCTGTTGTTAATGAAAATAAACCAGTGTTGATATTTAGTTTAGAAATGCCTAGTGACCAAATAATGATAAGAATATTAGCTTCTTTATCAAAGATCAATCAAACAAATATAAGGACTGGACAGCTGAATAGTAATGACTGGTCAAGGCTTTCTAATACTATGAATATGCTCTTAAAAAAGAAGAACCTATATATTGACGACTCTCCTGAACTAACGCATACAGACTTAAGAACAAGAGCTAAACGTATCTATCGAGAATATAACGGACTTAGTTTAATTATGGTAGACTATATGCAGCTAATGAAAGTACCGTCTTTATCAGAGAATAGAGCATTAGAAATAGCTGAAGTTTCACGTTCATTAAAAGCCTTAGCTAAGGAATTGCAAGTACCTATATTAGCGCTTTCGCAACTAAATAGAAACTTAGAACAGAGGGTTGATAAACGTCCAATAAACTCAGATCTACGAGAGTCGGGTTCGATTGAACAAGATGCTGACTTAATATTATTTATATATCGAGACGAAGTATATCGAGGTTGTGTTAACTCAGGAATGAATGGAATAGCAGAAGTTATTATTGGAAAGCAACGAAATGGCCCTACTGGAACTATTAAGTTAAGGTTTAATGGCCAGCTGTCGCGCTTTGATAGCTATAGTTAGATTAGTTCTTTCAGTACAATATTGTTTTAGGAATGTCTATAAACTATGCTTCCCCCCCCCCATATAGGAGCACATATAACTTGAATACAATAGATATATGTAAAGACTATGAACTTCAAGCAGGAAAATATATAGAAGCCTTTATAAGAAATATTAACAACTATAGAACAGGAAGAGCTTCTCCTGATTTACTTAATGGAATCAAAATAAAATATAATAATAAAATAGCTTCTATACGTCAACTAGCTTCTATTACTTTAGAGTCCACAAAGTCTGTGATTATCACTGCTTTTGATAATTCACTACTTCCAATAATAAATAAAAGTATTATCGCTGCTAACTTAGGGTTAAGCTCTTATTTAGAAACCAATTTAGTTCGTATCTTATTTCCAGACCTTTCTGAAACCTATAGAAATAAGTTAGTTAAGTTGGTTCAGAATGAAGCTGAAAAGGTAAGAGTTATTATTCGAAATACAAGACGTATGTTTAATAATAAACTAAAAGACTTATTTAAAAAGAAGTTGTTTAGTAAAGATAATATGGAAGCTCTTCAAATAAAAATACAATCTATTACTGATTGCTTTATAAAAAAGGTTAATAGCATAGCTATATGTAAAGAAGCAGAAGTTCTTAATCGTTAGCTTATATGTATTATTTTATATAGAACTTCGGGTTTCCATTCGGTTAGTGACTTCGAGAAGCATTAAGGATTCACCGTCATTTAAATTCGAAAGAGCAGTTAACAAAGAACTAAGAACTAAGAACTAAGGACTAAAAAGAATGAATATGACTGCTTTAGGTTTTTTGAAGAAATATACAACAGTTGCTTTGGACAGTGGAAACTATTTGGAAGTAGCAAAGCTCCAACCGAACGATGTTACTACAAACCCTTCGTTGATTCTAAAAGCAACAAAAGACAAAGAGTGTTTAGCGTTTATAGATGGGGTAATTTCATCATACAATTCTTACGCTACTTCTGAAATAATAAACCAGATCTTAGTACATCTTGGCAATGAAATCCTGAAGCATATTCCTGGTTCTGTTTCTATTGAGTTGAACGCTGACTATGCTTTTAATGTTGAAAAGTCTATGGAACAGTTAGCTGAGCTTTTAAAGTTGTGCAAAGCGTTTAATATACAGGACAGAGTTCTGATTAAGGTGCCTGCAACATGGGAAGGAATCCAAGTATTAAGATTAGCTAGGAAAAAGAACGTAAGATGCAATATGACGTTGGTATTCTCTTTAGTTCAAGCAGTTTTGTGTGGTGAATCCAAAGCCTATCTCATTTCTCCATTTGTAGGACGGGTATCTGATATGTACACAAGCTTAATCTCTAACTGCAAAAAACAGAATGAGTCTTTAGATGTTGGTGTTCAACTTCTTGAACAAGTGTATCAATATTTCAGACATAACAATTACAACACTAAAATAATGGCAGCAAGCTTTAGGAATATTGAACAAGCTCTATCCGTAGCAGGCTGTGACTATGTAACTTTAAGTCCTGATATCTTCTTGGAACTCAAGAATGAGCAGCGTTTACATCCAACAGCAGTTTTAAGAGTTAGCCATACTTCCAAATGGAAACAAACCATAGACCTGAAACCAATCTGGAGACAAGAGCTCTTTTATAGAACATTAAGACAAAATGGTAACGCATACAAAAACCTAATAAACGGGGTCTACACATTCAGGAAAGCTACTCAGGAGCTAACAAAATACATTGAAAAGCGAGTCTGTGGCGGATGTTAGGAGGAAAGGTATTTAGGTGGTTTCAATGATGTTGCTTCTGTCAGTAGGTGTTTAGGACTAACAAGCTGTTATTGTTTGGGTGACTTACAGCCTTTGTATAGAGTTATTGGAATGTATTATAGAGGGGGAAATAGCTGTTAGATATAGAGCTAGGAGGGTTTGTATTGTAGTGGTTAGGGCAGTGGATATTGCTTTGGGTTGTGTTGAAGGTATTTGGTGGTGCTATTGGGGGGGAAGGTAAAGGTAGGAAGGGGAAAGAAGGTAAAATGTATTGGATGTGTTGAGGGGGAAGCCTGGGGGGAAAAGGAAGAGTAGTAAAGAGGTAGAAAGGAAAGGAAAGGAAAGGAAGGACTTGTTATAGGTTTTGGGGGGAGGGAGAGAAGGGGAAGGTTTTGATTGAGGCTTCACCATTAATTCGTTTAGTTGAAGTTATGCTTATGGTTATGTTTATGGCTGTTGTCTTCACTATGAAATACCTGGTAGTTCTAGGTTCTAATGCGTGCAGCTATAGGCATGGACATACCACCTGTTGGGGAAAGAGCTTCCTATTATATCTCTCTTCTTCTATACCCATCTTCTATACCCATCTTCTTCTCCTACCATTCTCCTCTCTCATTCTCCTCTTCTCTCACACACTCCCAGTCTTTCACACACATTTATTTCCAACTCCCTCACACCCTCCTTCTCTTCCACCATCATCAACCTTCTTCTTCATCAACACAGAGACAAACCTAATATCTAATAGACCTCCACCCATATAACATATAGTACAGACAGAACTAGAAACCCTGTCTCAAAGACCACATCTTTCAACTGGAGAGGGAGAACTAAATGGGCATCTGTAGCTGGTTTTATGGAACAGGTCGAAGAAAAAGATCTACTGCTAGAGTTTTTATTAGAGAAAATATTAAGAATGAGATGCTGGTAAATGGAATACGTCTGAATGACTATTTTACAAGACATAAGCATATCGAAATGTTACGCCAAGTCATACAACAACTACCTACTAAACGCTCCTTTCTACTTAAAGCAACAGTTAAAGGTGGTGGTAAAAGTGGACAGGCTGACTCTATCAGACTTGGGTTATCCAGGGCTCTCGTTAGTTTTAGTCCAGCATTTAAACAAACACTTGCCAAACAAGGATATTTGACTAGAGATTCAAGAGAAGTAGAAAGGAAAAAGTGTGGTTTACATAAAGCTAGAAAACAAAAGCAATTCTCAAAGAGATAATGAAGTTGTTCTTCACAGATAACTCAACAAAGCATCTGCACCAAGTCATACAAGAGAAAAGCAACCCAAGCTTAAAGCTTAGAATATTTGTACTGGGTGGTGGTTGTGCAGGTCTTCAATATATGTTTGCACTTGTCGAGAAAGTATGTGCGGATGACTTAGCATTTGTAAAAAGATCAGTTAGCTTCATAGTAGACTGCATTAGCTTACAGTATCTTAACAATGCAACCATTGACTATAGAAGTAGTATAGATGGATCTTATTTCATGGTCTATACTCCTAGCTCCGTTACTACCTGTCATTGTGGAGCTTCTTTTGTAATGTAGAATAGCTCCCCCCCCAATAGAACCTGAAACCCAAAAGCTGAATAATATATAGAGACTGGCAGATTAGAACGACAGGTTATGATACAGCTTCAAGGTTAGCTACTAATATATGCAGTTGACGAATGGATCTAAAATGAAGTACAATTCCAAGAGTGTTACAAAAGGTTATGTTAGAACTGCAAACAGGTCTATGTTCTACGCATTAGGCTGTAAACTAAAGGACTTTAAGAAACCAATAGTTGGCATAGCTAACGGATATTCCACTATTACCCCTTGTAATGCTGGTTTACAAAGACTAACAACCACTGTAAGTAGCTTTCTTAACCGACATGGAACCATAGCTCAATCTTTTGGAGTCCCAACTGTTTCTGATGGTATTTCTATGGGGACTCCAGGAATGAAATATTCTTTAGTCTCTAGGGAAGTGATTGCAGATAGTATAGAAGTGTGTGCGCTAGGCCAAAGTATGGATGGACTTATTGTGGTAGGAGGCTGCGATAAGAATCTTCCAGGTGGTTTGATGGCACTAATAAGAATTAACGTTCCTAGCGTATATATATATGGGGGCACCATATTGCCAGGTTACTGGAAAGGAAAGGCTCTTACCATTGTTTCTTCGTTTGAAGCAGTAGGAAAGCTCAGTTCACAGGCTCTTACACATGAAGACTTTACAGAAATAGAGAAGCATTCGTGCCCTACCACCGGTTCTTGCGGTGGTATGTATACTGCGAACACTATGAGTGCTTCATTCGAGACGTTAGGCATTTCTCTGTTTTATTCATCAACGATGGCAAGTCCTAATACTGAAAAGCTCCGATCATCTCATTTGTCTGCGAAGTTTTTAATGAAGGCCTTAAGATTAGGAATTAAACCAAACAGTCTGATTACAAGGAAAGCAGTTGAAAATGCAATAGCTGTTGTAATGTATCTTGGTGGCTCCACAAATGCTATTCTACACTACCTTGCCATTGCAAACAGCGTTCGAATTAACTTAACGTTAGACGACATAGAAACAATAAGAAAGAGAATCCCAGTGACTTGCAACCTAAAACCTTCAGGAGTCCATGCAACAACTGACTTACACAATGTTGGAGGTGTTCCTCAGGTTTTAAAAAGACTATCAGTTCAAGGGCTGATTCACAAACAATGTGTCACCGTCACTGGTCGTTCTTTAGGAGAAGAGCTCAATAGGATTAAGTTTGCTACCCAAAGTAAATACAAAGTTATACTACCAATCAACAAGCCACTGCACCAACAAGGACACCTACTAGCTTTAAAAGGTAATCTTGCAGTGTTTGGAGCAGTTGCCAAAACATTAGGCATCAAACGGAGTGCTATTACTGGCAGAGCCAAAGTATTCAACGATGAAGAGAGTACAACCAATGCAATATTGGACGATAGAATTACAGCTGGCAACATTGTAATAATAAGATATCTTGGACCTAAAGGAGGACCTGGAATGCCTGAGATGCTCTCTCCCACTTCTGCTTTAGTTGGTAAAGGACTTGGAGATAAAGTATGTTTGATCACTGACGGTAGGTTTTCTGGTGGTTCTTGGGGTATAGTAGTAGGACATGTTGCTCCTGAAGCTTTTGTTGGTGGAGTTATTGCTTTGGTTAAGGACAACGACTTGATAACAGTTGACTTATCAGAAGCTCTTATACATTTGCATGTTAGTAACGCTGAGCTATTGAAGCGTCGAAAGCTATGGAGGCTACCAACATTTGAGAACAGAAGAGGTATCCTTAAAAGATACGCTGAAGTGGTTAACCAATCTAGTTTTGGTTCAGTTACAGTTTAAAACAAACACCTGAAAGCCAATGCATATTCCTAAGCTAATGTTCAGCAGGTTTAGTATTGAAGCTACAATCGTGTATTCAATATACCAATGGTGCATCAGTAATAGATATACACCCTGTATATTATTTAGACCTAGTGTTAGCAATAACTTACCAAACCGTCTATTAAAGCTGGAAGAGTTAATTATTAGTCTCAGTAGAAAAGCAGTTCAAAAGCTTACCATTACCAACGATGCGTTAGCTTTTAACACTAGCTTTTCAGGCTTAGTCCATAATGTTAAGGTTTGGTTTGTGCAGTTGATGGCGGTTTATGGTTTAGAAGTTGGTAATGGTGTTTCAATGTATAATTATCCACTTGCTAGGCTTGAAAGAACAACAATCAACAGGAACACAACCAAGACAAATGCCAACTTCAAAGTAACCATTTGTATTAACGAAAAGATCGAAAAGCAGGAGGTTTAGTAGTGGGTTGTAGTTCTTTATATTAGTGTTATTTTATATCGTTTGTAACCTGTTGTTTGGATGCCTGGTCTTTAGGAGAAGAGCCTGCAATATTCTTTTCCTCCCCCTGGATAAAAGCCATAGGAGCAATGACAGCTTATTTGGGGGTGGATCAGGTAGTAATCATCGCATTTTCTCGGTTGTAAAACTAAAAACTGCTGGAATTAGACTTAGGCTTTTGGTAGGAAATACCGTTTCATTACCCATAGTTAATATATAACACCTGATGAACATAAATACCAACTTTATAGATGAAGCTATTATTTCAATCAAAGCTGGAGCTGGAGGTAATGGAAGTGTAGCTTTTCGAAAAGAGAAAGCTATACATTATAAAATACCGGATGGAGGTGATGGAGGTGATGGAGGTGATGTTTGGTTATATTCTGAAAAAGCTATAAATACCTTATTATACTTTAAACTCAAAAGGATATATATCGCTGAAAGCGGGACTAATGGCAAAAGAAATAATTGTACTGGAAAAAAAGGAAAAGATATAGTAATAAAAACTCCAATAGGGACAAGAATTATTGATGTTAAAACTAACAAACTTATTATTGATATGTCTTTTGTTGGTCAAAAGGTCTTAGTAGCAAAAGGTGGTTTCCACGGTATAGGTAATTTAAAACTTAAAACAACTAATAAACTGCAAAAGAATAAAGGATTTCCGGGGGAGGCCTGTGATATTCTTATGGAATTGTTGTTAATCGCTGATGTAGGCATATTAGGTTTACCAAATGTTGGAAAGTCTACTTTTATTAATTCTGTTTCGAAAGCTAAATCAAAAATAGCTAATTATTCTTTTACCACATCTTTTCCAGTTTTAGGAGTTGTTCAACTATATAGTAATAACTTTATTATTGCTGATATTCCTGGTTTAATTGAAGACGTTTCTAATGGTATTGGTTTAGGTGTTAGGTTTTTAAAGCATTTAGAACGTTGTAAGTTATTATTACATTTTGTTGACTTAAAATATATGAATGAGGCGTTTTTATATAAAGCTATTAAAACTATCAATAATGAACTATATCAATATAATAACTTAACTTCAAAAAAGCTTTGTTGGTTAGTTTTTAATAAAATAGATAAGATAACTGATAAGTTCTATTTAATAAAGTTTGTTGATAGGTTTATAAGAAGAATAGAATGGAAAACTAAATACTATCTAACTTCAACTATAAACTATGTTGGCATTAAAAAACTATGTTACGATATCCTATATTACCTATCTAAGACATAGATTGGTTCTTATTAGCTGTCTTTTATATAGCTGCTAGTCCTTTAGAGAATGGGGGGAAAGGTTTCTATAGGTCTTACCTACTTATAGCTTATAGCTAAATACTATTCATAATATTAGCTAATTCTAATATAGTAACTATTGAGTCAGTTCCTTTATTTCCAGCTTTAGGTTCTGTCCGTTCAATAGCTTGTTCAATATTATCTGTTATTAGTATCCCTGAAGTTATTGTTAGCTTATTATTTATTGTTATATTGTTATAGTTTAAGTTGCAATTACTAACTACAATTTTAAAATGAAAGGTATCTCCTCGAATGACAGAACCTATTGGAATTATAATATTATACCTTTTATTATATAATAAGCTATTTACTATTATTGGCATCTCATTAGAACCAGAAACCCAAAGAATATCTATAGTATTTTCTATAGTTGCTATTAACTTAATGATATTCATTACGCTTTTTAATATGGCCTTGCTAATAAAGTAATTAAAACGAGCAATAATGACTACTGCTTTATAGGGGTAACTAGAATATATAGCTTTCATGTGGTTTTGTTAGCTGGGGGAAAGCTTAGGTTTAACATAATTAAAAACTATTATAGCATTACCACAGAGAATTCTTCCATAGTTCTTGTAGACCTTGGTACCACCTACTATACATTCAAGAACAGAATAACAGGAGGTTCCTTATGTATATACAGTATGGTTCTGAAGCTACCGTTGGTTTATTTGACATTCTGCCAACATTCAGCTTAACAAAAGAGACTCTTCAGTTAATCGCCCAACATACAATGGTCATTACCATAAGATATGTAGGAGCTAGAGAGATGAAGCGTTTTAACATAAAATATAGAAGCAACAGAAAACCTGGAAACATTCTAACCTTCTGCATCCTTGGTTTTAATTCTTCCAAATACTTGTACTGTGACTTAATATTACATCATAGGCTTATAATGAAGGAGAGTTTAAATTACAACAAGAACACACAGAGTTATTACATGGAGCTTTTTGCTAAAGGTATTCTAAACGTACAGAGTGTTTAGTATGTCTTTCAGGTTTGTTAGCGTACATTCCTTAAGTTGATGTGAATATGAAGCTCATTGAGATCTAGCTTTTCTTTTATGGTTTCTTTTATATGTCTCTTTGAGTCTTTGTTTAACTTATTAAGATTTGAACCATGTGCTACTAGAACCAAAGGACTACAGCCGCCTTGGTGTATATAGTTTAGTTTAACTTTGTCTTTTGCGGCTTTTGCGTTTATTGAAGAATTGTTTTCAATGGTTGGAACAACATCTTCAATCATTTTGTTTAGCTTTATAGTTGGTATCTTTGTGTTAGCATGATTGTTTAGCCTGTGTAGAGTTGCTAAAAGATTGTTTAGGCCAACCCGTTTAAGTGCTGAGAAAGCTAAAGCGCATACATGAAACTGTTCTTTAAACCTTTGTAGTTCAAGCAGTTTATTTTTAACGCTAACTTCTTTAACAGTGTCACATTTGTTAAAACCAACTGCTAGAGCTTTGTTGTTCCTGAGTGTAAAGTCAATAATTGTAAGGTCATGCTTTGCTATTCCGAACTGTGCATCAACCACCAATAATACGATATTGGATGTTAGAATTGTTTGTAGCGCTTTTAAGGTTACACATCTAGCAACAGAACTTTCAATATTCCCTTTTCTTCTCAAGCCTCCAGTGTCAATCATTGTGTATTGATGATCTTTGAACATAAGAGAAACTTCGATTGGATCCTTTGTGGTACCTGATACACTAGAAACTACCGAACGGTAATAACCTACTAAAGTATTTACTAACGTAGATTTACCAACATTTGGCTTTCCAACTATTGCTACTCTGGCGCTATTTCTGGTTCCTAGTTCTTTTTTTACATTCAATGTTTGGTTTAGATTCCTTAGGATGTAGTACATCATTCTTTTAATTCCAATATTATGAACAGATGACACGAAGAAAGAACTGTAGGTGATGTGGTTAAATTCCTTCTTCAATAAAATACAGTTGGGGTCTGACTTGTTTATTGCTACGTAAACGAGCTTGTCGAGTCTCGAAAGACAGCTTAAGAACTTAAGATCTCCTGTAGTTAGTCCTTCTCTAGCATCTAAAACAAGAATGACCGTACTGGAAAGGTTAACTGCTTTCTTAAGTTGGTCTGTAGGGTCACTGTAGACTTCCCAGCCGTTAGTATCCAGAACATAGTACAGTCCAAACCTTTTACGATGTAGAGCTCCAATACCATATTTACTATCAGCTGTAAGGCCTGGTAAATTGTATGCTATTGAACCATGATGGCATGTTATGCGGTTGAACAAGGTGGTTTTCCCAACATTTGGTCTTCCTAATATAGGAATAGGTGCGTATTTCATCCTATGTTTACCTTTTGGGACGTTGACAAAGCTATTATTGTTTCTTCTTTTTTATTAGCTTTCATATGATATATTGGCTGTTGGAGCTATGGCTCTTTGGGATGTAGTAGCTAAGAAGGAATGTAATGTACTTCCGAAGCATATCAGCAGCATCATCATATACTCTAAGTTCTGGTTTAGCTACATATTGATACTGATACTGATACTGGCACTGGCACTGGCACTGGCACTGGCACTGGCACTGGCACTGGCACTGGCACTGGCACTGGCACTGGCACTGGCATAGCATAGCACTGGCATATAACAGCTAAACCCCCGAAGTCTTGAAGAACAGCTAACACACGAAGCTATATATTGATTAAAGAAGTCTAAGAGAACGTTTCTAAACCTTTAAAACTCTAAACTAGGAATCTATATGAGCTATGTTAAAGTCTGTTCATTTTGTGGATGTACCGAAAGCAAGAGCTATAAGTTAGTTATTAGTCCGTTCGCTTCTATCTGTGAGGTATGTATTAAAATAAGTATGGAACTAATTCAGAGCTTAAGAAGAACTCAAAGTAAACCAGGACCTTCTGTATTACCTTGTGAGATGCATGTAGAGCTAGATAAATACGTTGTTGGTCAAAATGCTGTGAAGAAATCCATTACAGTTTCCATCTACAATCATTACAAAAGAATAGGAAAGAAAAGACCAGAAGAGTCGGAGTTATTCAAAAGTAATATATTATTGGTGGGCCATACTGGTTCAGGCAAAACACTGATAGCACAAACGATGGCTCAATTCCTAAACGTTCCATTTATTATTGTGGACGCTACCTCATTTACCGAGGCTGGATATGTTGGAGACGATGTAGAAAACATATTGCAAAAGCTCTTACAGGCTTGTAGCTATGATGTTGAGTTGGCACAGAAGGGTATAGTGTATATAGATGAAATAGACAAGCTTTCTCGTAAGTCAAATAACTCCGTGGTCGGCAGAGATATTTCAGGTGAAGGTGTACAGCAAGCTATGCTAAAACTATTAGAAGGAACTTCAGTATCTGTGCCATGTTACGGAACCAAAGGACAGCCAGACTCGGAGTTCATTTTGATGGATACTTCAAACATCCTGTTCATATGTGGAGGTTCGTTTGAGAGCCTGGAAAAGATAACAAGCCAAACCCACAAGAAATATACCATCGGTTTCCAGAAAGATTCAACTGAGCTAAAAGATATGACACATTGTTCAACCAAAAAGATATCAGCAAAGGACCTCATCAAGTTTGGAATGATTCCAGAGTTGGTTGGAAGGTTACCCATCATTGAAACTCTCCGATGCTTAAATGAAGCTGATCTAATGAGAATCCTAACAGAACCCAAAAAAGCATTAGTTAATCAGTTTAAGATGTTACTCGATAGTGAAGGAGTTCAGCTAATAGTGCACGACTCTGCATTAAGAGCAATAGTAAAACGAGCGATAGAATTAGGTACTGGAGCAAGAGGTTTACGTTCAATATTGGAAAGCCTTCTGGTAGATATAATGTATCAAGTGCCAATGTTACGAAGCGTGGAAAAAGTAATACTTGACGGAATGGTGGTTGATGGATCTAAAAAGCCAATAATGGTGTACGATAGTTTATAGCTAACATTAACTTACCATCTCTTAAAGGTTGGTGGCTTCCTGAAGGTAATTATGCAAGTTCATCATCTTATGACGAAAAGCTCTAAGCTACCCCTGTTATCCTTGAAAGATATTGTTATGTTTCCCGGAATGGCTCTTCCAATATTTGTAGACAGGAAGAGAACCATTAACACTGTGGAACTAACAAAAGCTAATGCCATAAGACTGATGATAGTTACACAAAAGAACTGCATTAGCAAACAGTGTGCAGCTGAACTCTACAATATAGGCTGTATAGGCGTAATTAGACAGCTTTTGAGACTACCTGATGGTACAATGAAAGTTATGGTTGAAGGTGTACAAAGGTCTGAAATAATATCAACAAGATCTAACAACTTCCAATGCTGCGAAGTAATACCTTTTGCATATGAATATCAAACCTCTAACCCAAGAACCATAGAAAGCTTGTTTAGGATGGTAGTCAATAGATTCGAATGTTACCTACATTTGAACAAAAGATATTCTGAAGAAGCTGAACTTACACTAAGAATGATTGGTGGCTTTGACCTAAAGGAAGTTAACAAGTTGTTTGATACTATTGCTATTAGCGTAGTCCCAGGTTTAAAACAGAAGCAAAGAATGTTAGAAGCACCCACCATTGAAGCAAGACTTGAAATCTTAGCAGAAAGGATAGAGTATGAGATGAGTTCTTTGTTATTAGAAGATAGACTGCAAGATAGAATTAAGCACCAAATGGAGAAGAGCCAAAAGGAATATTTCTTACATGAACAGCTCAAAGCAATACAAAAGGAGCTAGGTGAACCTGAAGAGCTTTCTGACATTGATAGAGTTGTTGGTTGTATTGAGGCTTCAAAAATGCCTGAGGATGTGAAAGCTAAAGCCAAAAGAGAATTGAGAAAGCTAAGAACAATGGCTCCTTCATCTGCGGATTCTAACGTAATACGAAGCTATATTGAAGTCCTCATTTCCTTGCCTTGGAAAAGGAAAAGCGTAGCTCAAATAGATATCAATAAAGCTGAAGACCTTCTGAATGCTAACCACTATGGTTTAAGCGAAGTAAAAAGCAGAGTAATAGAACATTTAGTTATTAGTAAACGAGCTGGTAAAGCGAGAACACCTATCCTCTGTTTTGTTGGACCACCAGGTGTTGGAAAAACTTCACTTGGAAGATCTATTGCAAAAGCTATTGGCAGAAGGTTTGTTAGAGCTTCTTTAGGTGGAGTTCATGATGAAGCAGAAATCAGAGGACATCGACGAACGTATGTAGGCTCAATGCCAGGTAAAATACTTCAAAGCTTAATAAAAGTAAAAGTATGCAACCCGCTTTTTTTGCTGGATGAAGTTGATAAGGTTGGTTCAGACTTAAGAGGTGACCCTGCATCAGCATTACTAGAAGTTTTAGATCCTGAACAAAACTCTTTTTTTTGTGATCACTATATTGAAGTTGAGTTTGATCTTTCGGACGTTATGTTTATCGCAACTGCAAATTCCCTTAACATTCCAAAACCTCTAGTTGATAGAATGGAAGTAATAAAGATTCCTGGTTACACTGAAGATGAGAAAGCAAACATTGCACATGCCTACCTGATTAAAAAACATCTGATAAATAGTGGTTTGAAAGAAGGGGAGGTTTGTTTCTCCAAGAATGCAATTAACGAAATGATTAGATATTATACTCGAGAACCTGGCGTACGCTCATTAGAAAAAGAAATAGCTAAGATCTGTAGAAAAATAGCTAGGAAAGCTTTAAACTTGAAGGAGTCAACGCACCATGTAATTAGCTCAAATAACTTAAAGCATTATCTTGGTAACCCAAAATATAGCATCACCAACTCCTTAAAACAGGGTAGGATCGGACAGGTAGCGGGGTTGGCTTGGTCTGAATCAGGTGGAGACTTGTTGTTCATTGAAGCTCTGATATTGAGTGGCAAAGGTAGGATCTTGCGAACTGGCTCGTTAGGCAAGGTGATGAAGGAATCTATAGAAGCTGCTCGTTCAATAACTCGTTCTAGGGTATGTGTTGTTAATCTTTGCGCTCCAATTAGTGAAAGTGACATTCATATCCATGCACCTGAAAACGCTGTTCCAAAAGATGGTCCTTCAGCTGGTGTTGCTGTTGTGGTTTCTATATTCTCGGTGTTGACAGATAGCATTGTGCGTTCTGAAGTTGCAGTTACTGGAGAAGTTACCCTAAATGGAGAAGTTTTACCAATAGGAGGTCTGACTGAAAAGCTTTATGCTGCTCAAAGAGGAAATGCGAGAACTGTATTGATTCCAGAAGATAACCTAAAAGAATTAGAAAGCATGCCCAATCGTTCCAAGCTTACAATAAACGTAGTCCCTATTAAATGGATAGATCAAGCCTTAATCATTATGCTAAAGACTCCTCAGAAGCTGTTAAAGTCATTCGGTGTGCCTACAGTTACCCCAAGTTCTTATGCACACCAAACAGAATACTAACTATACCTTTTCTGCAAACCTTAAGATTGCACTTCGTGAGCTAGGGTTATATTTAGCTTCTTGTTTTGATGGTTTTATTTTACTAAAGCTTTTTAGGATGTTTTTATGACTATTGTTAGATATAAAGGCTTTTACTAACTTATCTTCTATAGAATTAAAACTTAATACAACTAGCCTCCCATGTTTAGATAAAGCAGCTAAGGAGATATTTAATATAGAGCTAAGTTCTTCTAGTTCATTATTTATAAATATCCTAAAAGCTTGGAAAGTGCATGTAGCAGGATGGGTTTTCTTTTTAGACCATCCTTTAGCTTTTGTTATAACTTTAGATAGTTCTTTCGTTCTTGTAATTCTATTCTTTTCTATATAAGCTAAAATGTCCTTAGCTATAGATATAGAAAGCTTTTCATCACCAAAGCTTTTTAATATGTTATTAACTTCATATTCTTTAGCTGAAGCTAGCCAATCAAATAACGGCTTTCCTCTAGTATTATCCATACGCATATCTAACGGACCATCTTTATAGAATGAGAAGCCTCTTTCTGATTTAGTTAGTTGATGAAAAGAAATACCTAAGTCTAAAATAATACCATCAACCTTACCTATTAAGTTAAATACTAAAAGATATTTATCTATATTAGAGAAAGAGCTATGGATATAATAAAACCTATAGTCATTTATAGTCTTAGAATATGCATATGTATCTGGGTCACAGTCAAAGGACAGCAGTTTACCATTATTAGATAGTTTAGATAATATAAGCTTTGAATGACCACCCATTCCAAAAGTACAATCTAAATAAGTTCCATTAGCTTTTATGTTTAGGTTCTTTATAGTTTCATGTAATAAAACAGGTGAATGTTGATAATAGCAGTTCATAGGTTTATGGGAGAGTGTGTGTGTGAGAGAAAGAATAGCTGAGGGTTGGGTTTAACAATATAATATCCTTAGTGCAGTTTAGTTAATAGTTATTATATTATATGCTAAATAAACCTAAAGCTAATATGTCCTTAAACCATAGCTATATAGCCTCAAAAGATACAGATCCAATAGAAACAAAAGGTTGGTTACTTTCTATATGTTCAGTAATAAAGACAAAAGGCTTATTGCGTTCTAAATACCTAGCCGCTAAAGTACATAATAAGCTACTAAAAACAAAAAGAAACCTATTCAGAAGAACCCAACTTCTATACATAAATACTGTTCCTTCTATAACTGAACCAACATACCCTGGTAAC
Source organism: Candidatus Tremblayella phenacoccinincola (assembly GCF_009805595.3). Classification (GTDB taxonomy): domain Bacteria; phylum Pseudomonadota; class Gammaproteobacteria; order Burkholderiales; family Burkholderiaceae; genus Tremblaya; species Tremblaya phenacola_D. Next base: position 19,466 of record NZ_VMQO03000001.1, read on the forward strand.
CTAAAACTAGAATTCTATGTATGCTCTTTTATTAGATGGAATGCAATAATAATAATATTAAGGGCTTCAAGAAAGAATACAGAACTAGGCGGCCACATCTCCTCTTTTCAGTCTTTAGCTTTAATATATGAAGTATGCTTTAACCACTTTTTTCAATCAGATAATAACTATAAACCCAAAGACTTAATATACTTTCAAGGCCATAGTTCTCCTGGCATATACGCAAGAACATATATAGAAGAAAGACTAACTGAACCCCAATTAAATAGCTTTCGTCAAGAAGTAAAAAGAAAAGGTATTTCATCATATCCACATCCAAAACTAATGCCTAGCTTTTGGCAGTTCCCTACTGTTTCTATGGGTCTTACTTCAGTTAATGCTATATATCAAGCTAGATTCCTAAAATACTTAGAAAATAGAGATCTTAAAGATACTAAAGCTATAAAGGTATATGCTTTTTTAGGGGATGGAGAACTGGATGAACCAGAATCTAAAGGAGCAATTTCGATAGCTTCTCGAGAAAAACTAAATAACCTTATATTCATAATTAACTGTAATCTTCAAAGGCTAGATGGACCGGTATTAGGAAATAATAAGATTATCTTTGAATTAGAAAACCTATTTAATGGTTCTAGTTGGAAAGTCATAAAAGCTATTTGGGGTTCTAAATGGGACCGGCTTTTATTAAAAGACACTAGTAATAAACTAATAAAGCTATTAACTGAAACTATAGACGGTGACTATCAAACCTTAAAAACAAAGACTGGGTTTTATATTAGGAAGTATCTTTTTGGTAAATATAATGAAACAAAAAACCTAGTAAAAAGTTTAAGTGATAATGAACTATGGGATCTAAATAATGGCGGTCATGATCCTAAAAAGATATACGCAGCTTTCAAAAAAGCAGTTGCTGTTAGTAATAAACCAGTGGTTATCTTATTTCATACAATAAAAGGCTATGGAATGGGAACCTTAGCTGAAAGTAAAAACATAGCACATCAAGTAAAAGCTATGTCTAAAAAAGACTTAACATATTTTATAAACAGGTTCTACTTAACTAATATAATAAAAGATAGTTATATAGGCTTCTTACCATACTTAAGGTTTTATAGGCATTCAAAAGAATATCTGTATATTCATAAGAGACGTCAGCTATTACATGGTTATATACCGAAAAGACTAAAAAGGTTTACAGAAAAGATAAACCTTTTCATATTCGATATATCAAAAGCTATAATAAAACCCATAAGAACTTCTATAACTTTAGGACTTATAAAGCTACTAAATAAGTTAGTTGATCTAAGCTATATTAAAGCTAGGTTAGTTATTATTATAGCTGATGAAGCTAGGACTTTTGGTATAGAAAGCTTATTTAAAAAGATAGGCATATATAATATAGATGGACAAAAATACATTCCACAAGACTATTTGTCTCTTTTTTGCTATCGTGAATATAAAAAGGGACAGGTATTACAAGAAGGCATTAACGAATTAGGTGCTTCTAGTTCATGGTTATCCGCTTCAACAGCATACAGTAACAATAACTTAGCTATGGTTCCTTTTTATATTTATTATTCAATGTTTGGGTTTCAAAGAGTTGGGGACTTACTATGGGCAGCAGGCGATCAACAAGCAAGAGGCTTTTTAATAGGAGGTGTGGCTGGAAAAACATCGCTTAGTGGTGAAGGGCTCCAGCATGCAGACGGGCATAGCCATATCCAGTCATTAACAATACCAAACTGCATTTCGTATGACCCAACCTACGTCTATGAAATACTAGCTATCATACATAATGGAATATATCGTTTATATGGAGAAAAGCAAGATAATGCATATCTTTATATTACTATCTATAATGAAACCTATTCTATGTTTAATATAAAGAAAGGCATAAAAGCTGGAATATGTAAAGGAATATATAAGCTAGGTTCTACTATGGGAATCAGAGGTAGGGCTCAACTATTGGGTTCAGGTTCTATTCTGTGTAATGTGTATAACGCTGCTAAGGTTCTCTCAAAAGAATATGATATTAGTTCGGATATCTACAGCGTAACTTCTTTTACTGAATTAGCAAGGGATGGCCAAGACTGTGAACGTTGGAATATGCTACATCCTAAAGAAAAACCAACTATTCCATATGTTTCTAGCTTACTTAATAAATACCCGTCTGTAGCTGCAACAGATTATATGAGGATGTATGCAGAGCAAATAAGAAGATATATCCCTAGTAAACAATATTATGTTTTAGGTACAGATGGGTTTGGTCTTTCTGATAACCGCAGTTGCTTACGTAGTTACTTCGAAAATGACACTAAATATATAGTTATTGCTGTATTGTATGTATTAACAAAATGTAATGCTATTTCTAATAACTTAATAATTGATGCTATTCTAAACCTTAATATTAATTGTAATAAACTTAATCCACGTATTTTATAATATAATGACTATTAAAATCAATGTACCGGATATTGGGAATAAAGAAATGGAAGTTATTGAAGTTCTTATTAAGGAAGGAGATATTATAAAACATAAACAACCATTATTAATAGCCGAAGGAGATAAAACATCTATTGAAGTTCCTTCCCCTACTAATGGAACCGTAGAGGCCATAAAAGTAACTATTGGTGATAAGATAAAAACCGGTTCTTTAATAATGACTCTTAAAGAAATAAACCCATTAAGTTCCCCAAAAAGAACCAACTCAAATAACTCAAAAGTAACAACAGATAATAGCTATACAGGTTCTGAGTTATTGAATACATATTCAACACCAAAACTAAAGCGCTTAGCAAATAAGTTCGATATTAAGTTAGCTTCTATTAAGGGGTCAGGAAATAAAGGACGTGTATTAGAATCTGATATACAATGCTATATTAAATCTAAACTAAAACAAGCTAACGAAACCCTAACTAACAAACTAAGTTCTAATATGTTTGGTAATATAAAAGAAATAACTATAAAAAGAACCCAAAAGCTATTAGGAAAAGCTCTCCATAAAAGCTGGTTAACTATTCCACACGTTACACAGTTTGATGAAGCTGATGTAACAGATCTAGAAAGGTTCCGTATTAAGCAAAATATAAAGCTCAATAATAAGACCATAAAACATAAAGTTACTTTGTTATCTTTTCTAATTAAGGTTGTTTCTAAGGTTCTAAAAGAAATGCCATTATTTAATAGTTCTATAGCTGAAGATAATGATAAGATAATATATAAAGAATATGTTAATATAGGAATAGCTGTTAATACAGGTAAAGAATTATTAGTGCCAGTTATCCGAAATGTTGATAAGAAAGATATAATAGAGTTATCATATGACTTACTAGAAGTTTCTAATAAGGCTAAGCTAGGAAAGCTCAGGAATGAGGACTTTCAAGGGGGAAGCTTTACTATTTCTAACTTAGGAAACATAGGCGGTAGTTATTTTACTCCTATAGTTAACTATCCAGAAGTAGCAATTCTTGGTGTATCTAAGACCTATATAAAACCAATATGGAACGGTAATAAGTTTATAGCTAGGCTAATAATACCAATATCTTTATCTTATGACCATAGAATAATTAATGGTGCTGAAGGTGCTAGTTTTATAAGAATGCTTAATTATATAATATCAGATATTCGTTATTTACTAGCTTAAACTACAATAACTAATAAAATAATGAACTTTAAGTTTAAAACAAATGTTATAGTTATTGGTTCAGGCCCTGGGGGTTATTCAGCTGCTTTTAGGTGTGCTGACTTAAATCTAAATACCATCTTAATAGAACAATATAATAATATTGGAGGCGTATGTTTGAATGTTGGATGCGTTCCATCTAAAACCTTATTACATTTAGTAAAAGTTATTAGCGAAATAAAAGCTATAAAAAGATATGGTTTATTATACAACAATGAAGAAATAAATATCAATAAGATACGAAGCTGGAAAAACAATATTATTATCAAAGTTAACAGCTCTTTATATAAGCTAGCTAAAGTCCGTAATGTCAAAGTTATTAACGGATATAGCTTTTTTATTAACAGAAATACTATCCAAATTAATAACAATAAAAGCATAACAGCAGTTAACTTTGAATCCATAATTATAGCAACTGGTTCAAAACCTATATTGTTACCAATTATTAAACCAATAGTCTATAAAAACATATGGACTTCATCTGATGCTTTAAAACTAAAGCTAATACCAAAAACATCTTTAGCTATAGGAGGCGGAGTTATAAACTTAGAGCTAGCAACAATATATAGCTATTTAGGTTCAGTAGTAAATATCATAGAAGCCTTTAACCAATTATTACCAGAAGTTGATAAAGATATAGTTAATGTCTTTATTCAAGAAACCAAACCAAAAGCTAATATTATATTAAATACAAAAGTAATATCAATAAAAAGCAGAAGAAATAAAGTATATACAAAGCTATATAATAAAGAACTCTATACTGTCCTAAAAAGCTATGATATAATAGTGATTGCAATTGGACGTCTACCAAATATCAGTTTACTTAGTTTAGAAAAGACTAATGTTAAAACTATCAAAGGCTATATATGCGTCAATAAACAAATGCGTACTAACATATCGAATATTTATGCTATAGGTGATGTCATAGGAAAGCCTATGTTAGCTCATAAAGCGGCTAATGAATCACATATTGTTGCTGAAGTTATAGCTGGGAAAAGCTACTATTTTGAACCAAAAGCTATTCCAATTATTATATACACTCAACCTGAAATAGCATTAGTAGGATATACAGAACGAAAAGCTATAGAAGATAATATAAACTATGAAGCTTCTATATTTCCATGGTTAGCTTCTAGTAAAGCAATAATATCCAATTCTAAATATGGAATAACAAAATTAATCTTTGATATAAAAACAAATAAGATAATAGGTGGTCTAATAATTGGTTCAGATGCTGGAGAGTTAATAGGAGAACTAACTTTAGCAATAGAAATGAGTTGTGATGCTGAAGATATAACATTAAGTATTCATGCCCATCCTACATTATATGAATCGATAAATATAGCATCTCAAATATATACAGGCACTGTAACAGACTTATTAAACTTCAAAGCTAAATAACATTAACGAATACGAAATAGAAACCTACCTCTATTTAAAACATAAGGAGTGACTTCAACAATTACTTTATCTCCTGTTAAAAAACGTATATAGGGTTTACGTAAACTATGAACCATAACAACATGACCATTTACTAACTCTACAAGAAAGCTAGCATTAGGTAATATTTCTAGGATAGTACCTTGTAGCTCAATAGTTATAGCTTTTATCATTAACTAATCCTTTTAGTTGGGGGGGTTTTAACCACATATGCTATTAAAAAAAGCTTTAGTATCTAAAGCAGCCATACACCCACTTCCAGCTGAAGTTATTGCTTGTCGATAGTAACTATCAACAGCATCTCCTGCCGCATATACACCAGGAATAGAAGTAGCTGTTGAACTATTAAACCCAGTTCTTGTTTTAATATAGCCTTTATTTAATAATAGCTGTTCCTTAAAAACACTAGTATTAGGAACATTGCCTATTGCGATGAAAAGACCATCAACAGATATCTTTTTAATATTATTATTGATAATGCTTTTTAGTTTTATGTTAGTAACATATGTTTTATTACCTAATATTTCTTCAACGATATGATTCAAATGTAAAACAATAGCTTTATTTAAAACCTTAAACATTAGCTTTTTTATTGTTATAGCTTCCGCTTTAAAATAGTTACGACGATGGATTAGGTGTGTTTTATTGGCTATATCTGATAAAAATAGAACTTCTTCTAAGGCGGAGTTTCCCCCACCTATTACCCCTACGTTTTTGTTATGGTAAAAATATCCATCACAAATAGCGCAGGTTGAAACTCCTTTTCCTTTATAAAACCCTTCTGATTCTAATCCTAAATATTTAGGTGAAGAGCCAGTAGCGATGATTAATGAATCACAATAGTATTTTTCATTACCTAATAAATAGAAAGGCTTTTCAAGTAAGTTAGTCTTGATAATACTATCAAATATAAGCTTTACTTTAAGTTTAACTACGTGAGAATACATACGTTCCATTAAAAGCTGGCCAGTTAAACCTTCAGCTTCTCCAGGCCAGTTTTCAATATTATTTGTATTAATTAACTGACCACCTATCGAATTTCCAGTTATTAGTATTGGTTTTATATTAGATCTAGCTGCGTATATTGCAGCTGTATATCCGGCAGGACCTGTTCCTAATATAATTAGCTTATAGTAGTTCATATGCTTTTGTAGTAGATATTTATTAAAAGAACTAAGTTAAAGAATAATAACATAGGTAGCCGATATAGCTTAGTAGGTTAGAGCAACGCTTTCGTAATGCGAAGATCATAGGTTCAACTCCTATTATCGGCATAGATTCTAACTATATTATGAAAGATCTATATATTGTTTTTATAACCAAATAATAAGCTTTAAAACCAAACCCAACTAGAACGTCTGTAGCAATATCAGAGAAATAGGATCTGTGTCGAAAGGCTTCTCTAGCAGCTATATTAGATATATGAAGTTCAATAAAAGACATATTTACTGCTAATAAAGAGTCTCTAATAGCTATGCTGGTATGTGTGTGGCCTGCAGGGTTAATAACCATATAATCAATATATCTATAGGTTTGATGCACATAGTCAGTTAACAGATATTCTGAGTTAGTTTGAAAGTATTCTATTTCTATACCAGCTGGTAAGTATAGTTCAGTAATATCTGCTATAATAGACGATATAGTTATATAGCCATATTTATCAGTCTCTCGAATACCTAACATATTAAGATTTACGCCATTAAGGAATAAGATACGGGTAGTCTTTATCATGGTAGAGGCCTTTAGCAGAAGCTGTTAGAAGATGTAGAAGCTGTTATAGGATTAGAAACTATAGAAGCTATATAGAACCTAGCTAATAGACGTATATGCAAGGGAGAAGAACCGTAAATACAGTTAAGTTAGTAGTTGGTTCTTGGTTCTGCTAATACTTTAGTATATGGTTTAGGTTAGACATAAGCTTTCCCCCCAGTTAAGACCAACACATCATAACACAGATTCAAAGAGCTATCCTCTCCTTCCCCCATATATACCTACCGCATCTGTCTCATACTCTGGTTTTAATCCTTCAACAGCTTATTGATTAACCGGACAACCAGTAGGTCTTTCCCCCTTTCTAGTTCATATTATTAACACTTCCTCCTTCTCCTTAAACACTAACTAACCCCCTCCCCCCCCCTTCCTTCCTTTCCTTTAGTCTCAACCACCCTCCTGAGAAGACCTAAACACTCCCCACCCTACCTCCACAATACCTACCATCTAACCCTAAATGACCTCAGCAACCTTGTACGATAAGCTTTGGAATACGCATGTCATTAAAATACAGAACAGCGGTGTGTCCTTGTTATATGTAGATATTCACTTTATTCACGAAGTAACATCTCCACAGGCATTTGAAGCTGTTAACCAATATGTCCATAGCCCTAAAACCACTCTAGCCATTCCAGACCACAATATTACAACCAATCCAGAAAGAAACAAAAACACTAACTTCGGTTCTCAAATAGAGCTACTAAGAACAAACTGTAAGAACCATAGCATAAGCTTTCTATCAGGCCATGATGAAAAACAAGGCATAGTCCATGTTGCAGGACCAGAATTAGGAATAACAACTCCAGGCTCAAGTATTGTATGTGGAGATTCTCATACTTCAACACACGGCTCTTTTGCTTCTCTGGCGCAAGGCATAGGTACTTCTGAAGTTGGAAATACCTTGACGTCACAAACGCTTCTTCAAAGGAAGAACCGATCTATGGAAGTTAGCATAGCAGGTAAACTGCAAGCTGGATGTGCAGCTAAAGATGTAGCATTAGCTTTAACTAAAACAATAGGAGTTTCTGGAGGTTCAAGTTATTCTATAGAGTTCAAAGGAGACACATCCCAAAGGACGGCAGTAAATTGTCGTTCAACATTGTGTAATATGTCCATAGAAGCTGGTGCAAAGGTTAGTTTGTTATCAGTTGACAACATGCTTCTTAATTATCTAAACAACCGAACGCTATACGTTCATACTTTAAGTTCTAACCCCTGGAAGAACCTAAGAACAGACCTTAGTACAGTGTTTAATAAATGCATCTCAATTAACGTAAACTCAATAGCTCCTCAAGTAACTTGGGGAACATCTCCTGAAATGGTTTCTTCAGTCGAAGATAGAGTTCCAGACCCTGCATATGAATCCAATCCTGACAAAAGAAAAACTATGGAAACTGCCCTTAGCTACATGCTTTTAGAACCAGGTAGGCCTATTAACACAATAAACCTAGACTACGTTTTCATTGGTTCCTGTACTAATAGTCGAATAGAAGATTTAAGAAGCGCAGCAAGTATTGTTAGAAAGCTGAACAAAACCGTTGATAAAAGAATTAGGAAAGCAATTGTTGTTCCAGGTTCTGGCTCTGTAAAAAAACAAGCAGTAGCAGAGGGTCTTGATAAGATATTCAAGAACGCTGGGTTCGAATGGCGTAATCCTGGCTGTTCTATGTGTATCGCAATGAATTCAGACAGGCTATTCCCAGAGGAAAGATGTGCTTCTACTTCTAACAGAAACTTTGAAGGAAGACAGGGGAAGCTTAGCAGAACACACTTAGTCAATCCAATGATGGCGGCATTGGCAGCTATTAGTGGTAAGTTCCAAGATACTAGAAGAGTGGTTTAAATGGAGAAAGTGATAATACACAGAGGGGTTATTATCAGTATCGAAAAAGATAACATAAACACTGACATCATTCTTCCAAAGCAGTTCTTAAAAGTAACGTCCAAATGCAAACTCGGATGCTATCTATTCAGCGAATGGAGATGCCCTTCAAACCAATCCAATAGTGAGCCCTTTCCATTAATGCTAAGGACAAGCAACAAAGTCTCTGTCCTGCTAGTTAGGAAAAACTTTGGCTGTGGTAGTTCAAGAGAGCATGCGCCTTGGTCTATTAAGCAATATGGTTTAAACATTCTCATTGGGATTAGCTTTGCTGACATATTCTACGTTAATGCTATTAAGAATGGGATATTACCTCTAACTCTAAAAGAAACCGATGTAGCATATATAGCTCAGCTCTTAGCAAATGCTCCTAGGTTTCAGATTACGGTGAACTTAATGGACAGAAAGATAACCTCGAACTCATATAAAGCCTGGCCGTTTTGTGTTCCTTCCTTTTATCGCTTAGCATTATTGAGAGGCTTGTCAGAAACTGAATTAATCCTTAAACACATCAAGGATATCATAAGCTTTGATAGAAGCAATGAGTGAACCCGAACTTCTTAATTATGGTTATATATTATTATTATTATAACGAAAGCATATGAGCCGTATATATGAATATTGCTGTTCTACCCAGGTGATGGAATAGGTCCTGAAGTTATTAAGGAATCAATCAAGGTACTGAACGCACTGAGCATACACCAAATAACCATTAAGGAATCTCTTATTGGCAGAACAGCTTTTGAAGCCACTGGTAGTTTTTTGCCTGAATCAACAATAAGTCTGGTTAAGACAAGCGATGCAGTTTTGCTTGGTGCAGTAGGAGCTAACAGGACTTCTGACATTACATACTACCCTGGTCCTGAAACAGCACTTTTAAAACTAAGAAAGTTAATGAGATCCTCCATAAACCTCAGACCAATCAAGCACTACGATTCCATTAACACCAACGGCTCTAATGTCTCTAATGTCTCTAATGTGCAGGGCACTGACATATTGATTCTGAGAGAGCTAACCAGTGGAGTTTACTTTGGTAAGCCAAAAAACGTAAGAAAGCTATACACTCAGAACAATGCAGTATCGCTAGAAGGTTTTGATACAATGAAGTATTCTGATTCAGAAGTTAGAAGTATAGCGCACGTTGCTTTTAAAACCGCTAGGTCTCGTAAAAAGAAAGTACTATCAGTGGACAAAGCAAATGTACTCGAAGCTTCCAAAGTATGGAGGAACATGGTTTTAGAAGTATCCAAGTGTTATAATGATGTTAGACTATGGAACAATTACGTTGATAGTGCAGTAATAGAAATATTATCGAACCCAAAAGAATTCGATGTAGTTCTTTCTGGTAATCTTTTTGGAGACATTCTTTCTGACCAACTTTCAATAGTCTCTGGTTCTTTAGGAATGCTGCCTTCTGCATCCTTGGGTTTTAATGGGAAAGGCATGTATGAACCAGTTCATGGATCAGCTCCAAACTTAACACACAGGAACTTGGCTAACCCAATAGCTGCTATTCTTTCGTTATCGATGCTGTTAAGATATTCGTTCCATCTAAACAAACAGTCAACTATGATTGATAATGCAGTAGATAACATTCTAAGAAAGAACTATAAAACAGCAGATATCTCCAACGGTAAAAGATATGTTAGTACGTCTGAAATGGGAGAGCTGATCGCTTCATTAATTAGAACTGCTTTTTAATATCTAAGAATGCCAGGAAGAACCTGTATTGGAATTGTAGGTTGGAGAGGCTTGGTAGGTTCGGTATTTATCAAACAGCTTGCTGCTAACATTAACAACGAAAACACTAAGTTCATATTTCTTAGTAGCTCATACAAAAGGTTGATTAAGATCTTAAAAGGAAGCTACTACGTAAAGAAAGCTAACGACGTTAAAGCTCTATTAAAATGCAAAATTATTGTTACAATGCAAGGCAGTGGCTACACTGATATCACACTTGCTAAGCTAAGAAACCTGAATTGGGTTGGCTATTGGATTGACGCAGCGTCTTCTCTTAGAAGGTTGCTTAATGTGTGTGTAGTGTTGGACCCCGTAAACTCTAGTAACATCAAAAGATCCATAGAAGCCAGCAAAAAGAGTTTCGTTGGTGGAAACTGCACCGTTAGTTTAATGCTAATGGCGTTACATAGTTTAATCAGGAGAAGCAAGATGAAATGGATGTTCGTTACAACTTTTCAATCTGTTTCAGGTGCTGGCGCCAACTACGTTAAGAGCTTGCTGTTACAGATGGCAGTATTGAGTAGAGTTAGGTTTAGGAATGTGATAAGCTCAAGTATTCAGTTTAGAATAAGCGACCCAAACGCAAGTGAAACTGTTGCTGGTTCAATTGTGTCTTGGATAGATGAAGAAACGAATAAGTTAGGAACGTCAAAGGAAGAGCAAAAGGGTCTTATTGAAGCTAACAGGATATTAGACTTACCAATGAAGATTCACGTTGGTGGAGTGTGTGTAAGAGTTGGAGTGTTAAGATGCCATTCACAAAGCTTTCTAATTAAGGTTGAAAGAAAAATGTGTTTTGGCTGTGTTGCTGATATAATTCAATCGACCAGCAGATGGGTTAAGTTATTGCCAAATAGAAAACCATACTCAAGGTTACTATTAACTCCTGAAGTTATCTCTGGGTCTTTGGTGATTGCTATTGGTAGGCTAAAGAAAATGGCATTCAATAGTGGACTCCTATCAATGTTTACAGTAGGTGATCAGCTGTTATGGGGGGCTACAGAACCTATAAAGCGAACACTTAAACTCTTTTGTCCAACCACGAACTAATCATATGTTGGACCTCGTTCTTTCAGTCTACAATGCAGATGGGTGTGGTGGGTTCTGTTAGAAGTCTCAGTAGGTAAAGTAATTGACTGAGGAACCTATCCACCTGAGGTTATCGTACATCTTCTTAACAAGAGCATAACTATTATGTATAGAAACGCACAAAGGTATGTACATTTAAGGATGCATTCAGAGTTCTCAATATTAGATGGCACTATCAGGCTAAATGAAGCGTTAGAATGCGCAAAGGCAAACAGACAAGGGGCTTTAGCTTTAACTGATCTCAATAATATGTTTGGAGCAATAAAGTTTTATAAGCTATCAAGAATTCAAGGCATTAAACCAATAGTCGGATGTAACCTATCAATTAAACATGGTAGTTCTGAAAGTAGGAACAAAAGCAATATCATTTTGCTAGCCACTAACGTACAAGGGTATCGTAATCTTTGTAAAATAGTTACTATGGCTTGGACAAATCATAATATCAACAGCTATTCAGTTCTCGATGCATATAACATAACTCAAAGATCTTCCAGTTCAATAGCTATAGAAAGAGAATACCTGAAAGGAGAGCTAACAAGAGGTCTCATAGTTTTATCAGGAGCAACACAAGGAAACATAGGACAGGCCATAATGGACGGAGAAATGCATGCTGCGAGAAACCTGTTGAATGAATGGTTAGAAGACTTCTCTGGTAGTTTTTATGTTGAGATTCAACGTAGCGGCCAACAAAGCGAGGAGCGTTATATAGATGGTGCAATAGAAATAGCTGTGAATTCTAGAACACCAATCGTAGCAACACATCCAATTCAGTTTCTCAAATCAACAGACTTTCAAATGCATGAAGTCAGGGCTTGTATTTCTGAGAATAAGACTCTTTTTAATAAACAAAGAGCCAAGAAATACACATATGAACAGTATTTCAAATCCAAAAGAGAGATGTGCAGCCTATTTAAAGATATCCCTTCAGCTTTAGAAAACACTGTACTTATAGCTAAAAGATGTAACTTAACCCTGAGGTTAGGAGATATTAAGCTTCCTACTTTCCCAAAGCCTAAGGGTATTTCAATTAAAAAGCTTTTCGTAGTTTCAGTAGTTAATGGTTTAAAAAACAAGATCCAAAAGAAACGAATAAGAATTAAAAGTGCTTCTTTCGTTCAATACTTTAACAGAATAGTATTTGAGTTCGAAGTAATACTTAGAATGGATTTCTTAGGCTATTTCCTGATAGTTTCAGACTTTGTATGTTGGGCTAAGAGAAATGGAGTTCCAGTGGGTCCAGGTAGAGGGTCTGGTTCAGGTTCTCTAATAGCATTCATTTTAAATATTACCGATGTTAACCCAATTCAGTACGGACTGCTGTTCGAAAGGTTCTTAAACCCAGGTCGTATAGCAATGCCAGATCTCGATATAGACTTCTGTCAAGTGGGTAGGGACAGGGTCATAAACTATGTAATGGGTCTGTATGGAAGTAACCTGGTATCACAGATCACAACGTTCGGAACATTTGCGGCAAGAGCTGCAATTCGAGACATAGGAAGAACATTAGGTTTACAGCATGTCATAACAGACAACATTGCAAAACTCATTCCCCAAACTACTGAACAGCAACAAAAGCTTAACTACAACACACTAAAGCTTGAAACCATCGTATTGAATCCTGAAAAGCCCGAAGAATATACACGGCCTATGGTAGGTAGTAGCGTTAGACGCTTGATTAATTTAGCAGTTAGGATGGATGGCTTAGCTAGAAACGTGGCAGTTCATGCCGGAGGAGTGTTAATATCACCAGTAAAGATTTCGATGTTCTGTCCTTTGTATTCACAAGAGGGCGAAGCCAATATATTAGTAAGCCAATTCGATAAAGATGATGCAGAGTCAGTGGGGTTAGTAAAGTTCGACTTTCTTGGACTTACAACTTTAACTGTTCTCAATAACACAGCAAGACATATTAAAGCTCTCCATAAGCTGAAGGCTTGGACATTGGAGGGCATATGTATGGAAGATATGGATTCATTTAAGCTCTTGCAAAAGTCAGATACCATAGCCATATTCCAATTTGAAAGCTCAGGAATGAAAAGGATTCTAAGAACAGCTAAACCAGATTGCTTTGAGGATATTATAGCTCTAATAGCTTTGTTCAGGCCAGGCCCTATGCATTTAATGTTCAGTTACTGCAAAAGAAAACATGGGTTGGAAAGCTCACAATACATAAACAACCGTCTGGAACCTATATTAAAAGAAACATATGGAATAATAATATATCAGGAACAGGTCATGCAAATCGCTAGAGTTATCGGTAGATACTCACTTGCAAAAGCTGATTTACTCAGAAGAGCAATAAGTAAAAAGCAAACACTCGCAATGGAACACCACAGGCTGATCTTTCAAAAAGGTGCCAGGTGCATTGGATTAACCAACGATGAATCTAAAGCAATATTCGAACTAATGGAGAAGTTTGCTTGCTACGGTTTTAACAAGTCTCACGCAACAGCTTACGCTATATTAGTCTTTCAGTCAGTCTGGTTAAAAGCTCACTATCCAGCTGAGTTTCTAGCTTCAAACTTAAGCTTATCAATGCACGAAGTTAACAGGACTATCAAATTGTATAAAGACTCTTCAAATAGAAACATAGAACTCCTGAAACCAGATGTTAACAAGTCTTTTTATCAGTTTAGGCCAGTTGAGCTTGAATCCATAAAGACTATGTTCAAACCAAGCTCTAAACCTAAATATAAACCTAAAGCTATATTGTACGGACTGGGTGCGGTCAAAGACGCCGGTAAATACGCTGTTCAAGAGATCATAAAGATTAGAGAAACCAAGGCTTTTTCAGGCTTACTTGACTTCTGTTTTAGAACTAACCGAAGAAACATAAGCAAGAAAACCATTGAGTCTTTAATAAGATCTGGCGCCTTCGATAGTTCTTGTTGTTCAATAAGAAGATGTGTTTTAATAAGAATGTTATCAGCGATTATAAGGTATTCAGAAAGAATAAAGACATCCGTAGATATCAGCGACTTAAACCCAAACAGCGATTCCTTTGAGATTAACCTAAACAGAGCAATGAGAAAGATAAGTCCAATTTGGAGTGAAAGAAGACTATTATATGAAGAAAAGAAAGCATTAGGTTTTTATCAGTCTGGACATCCATTTAAGGTATTTAAAAGTGAAATTAGAAGACTTGTTCCAAATAGCATAAGATTCTATAGAACTAGCTCTATAGGAAACCAAGCCCTCTTATGTGGCGTAGTTACCAGCTATTTCCATAAGCTAATTAACAACAAAATCGTAGCTGTTATTCTTTTAGAAGACGACGAAGACCAATGTAGCATTTATCTCAACAGCTCAACATTACCGTCCGATGTTAAACTAGACAAACTTATAATAGCAACTGGACTCATTCTCGCTCCAAAAGACTACGATAGATTAACCATAACAGCTGACAGAACATATAGTTTAACGTCCGAATGTATTAAACAATGTAGGCTTGTAACTCTTGTTTGTAACTTCGAATCAAACATCACAAAAGCTTCTAGCTTCTTTAAAAAACCCACAAACAACTCAGACAAACCTATATACGTACAGATAAACCACAAGTCTAAGTCTTTTGTAATCTTAGACCATAAGTTAGCGATACCAAACGAAGCTACATTAAAAGAACTTAGGAAAGCTCTTGATAATGGAAACCTAAAAGTCAAATATATCTACTAAAAGCCTGAGTCTTTAAATTCAATTCGCTGTTGAATAAAGAGTCCAAAGAATAAAAGCTCCTTACATCAACCTTCATAATATGAACTATAAAAGAACTACAATTTACTACATGCCACTGCTTACTACTTTGTGTTACGAATGCTGAAGAACCATACAAACCTTTGAATAACCCATGTATTTCCTTAGCAACGCCTCTAATGTGAACACTCGATGTACCTTCAGTCACTATGGTATAAACATGATTCAACTTAAAGTCCGAGTATATTTTGGTGTTTACAGTTTTTAGTTTGTATGTTGTGTATACGATTTTTAATATAAGCTCTACATCACACATTCTCACCTCAGGTTCTGTATTCTAAACCCAATACAAACAGTCTACATCGCTAGTTGTTTATTGTTTTGACTTAGCTTAAAACAGATATAGAGAAACAGGTTTAGTAAGTAATCATAACAGCAATCACATAACGCTCGTTTAATAATATAAAGACAGCTGGTTCTCAACAAGATATATAGATAATATTAGTTATTTAGTTGGTAGTTTGGTTCTGTGGAACAGCTATATAGTTGTATAAGAAGTTATGGAGGTTAACTTATGGCTATTGGTTTATGATATGATGATGTTGCTGCTGAAATGCTATGCTGTTCATATATAACACATTAACTAATTCTAAAGAGCTTTTTAGAACTACTAAACCTAACTTAGTAAATATATATATATGCGGAGTTACAACATATGATCTATGTCATTTAGGGCATGGACGTACGTTTGTAGCTTTTGATATTATTATTAGATATTTACGTCTTTGTGGTTATAAGGTTAATTATATTCGGAATATTACTGATATTGATGATAAAGTTATATCTAAAGCATTTAAAACTGGAGTACAAAGTAAGAACTTAAGTAAAAGTATGATAACGGAAATGTATAAGGACTTTAAGATAGTTAATGCTTTGCAACCTAACCATGAGCCTTGTGCTACTAAAACCATAAAACATATCATTGACTATGCTTTTATGTTAATTAAAAAGAAATATGCTTATCTCAATACCAATGGAGAAGTGATATATTCAGTTAAAACTACTAACAGCTACGGTTTATTATCTCGACAGCCAATTAAATATCTTAATGTAAATAAGCTTAAAAACCTTAATAATAAGCGCAGCTATAATGACTTTGTTTTGTGGAAAAAGCCTAAACCTGGAGAACCAAGTTGGGTTTCACCTTGGGGTTTTGGACGGCCTGGTTGGCATATAGAATGTTCAGCTATTAGTCATAAATATTTAGGAGCTAACATTGAAATCCATGGTGGAGGTTTAGACTTAGTTTTTCCCCACCATGAGAATGAACTAGCCCAAGCTACTAGCGCTTTTGATGGTTCTTGTGTTAGAATATGGATGCATACTGGCATATTAGTATTAAATAATGAAAAGATGTCGAAAGCATTAAATAACTCAATTAAGCTTCGAGAAGTCCTTAAATACTATGATGTCGAAACTCTAAGGGTTTTATACCTAGCTAGCCATTATAGAAACCCATTAGATTTTAGTATTAAAAAGATAAAAGAATCATTTATTTCTCTAAAGCGTTTATATACTGCACTTAGAGGTACTAACTTTAGAATAAAAGCAGAACTTAAAGAACTTAAAGAAGATATGCTTTCTAGGTTTTTTAATGCTATGAATGATGACTTTAATACTCCAAAAGCTTTTTCAATATTATATTCTATTGCTAAAAGGATAAACTATTTTAAACATAGGAACTTAATATTAGCGAATAAACTAGCAGCTAAATTACGGGGTTTAGGTAATATCTTAGGTTTATTAAGCTCCGAGTCTATTGAGCATGTCTTTGAGGAACATGTTCAAGAAAAGATATTAAATAAAGCAAAGGTTAAGATAATTGAAATAGAAAAACTAATTAAGAAACGTAAGCTAGCTAGATGTAATAAACAATGGCTTTTGGCGGATAATATAAGAAATAAGCTATATGATAGAAACATAGCTCTTGAAGATGAAAAAGAAAAAACAATATGGAGGTTTAAATAGGTTAGCTTAATAAAAGCCAATAAGTGCGCCCTTAGTTCAGTTGGACAGAACAACGGCCTTCTAAGCCGTAGATCACTGGTTCGAGCCCAGTAGGGCGTGCTTTCTTATATTAAACCATATAACCACTAAACACCTTATGTATATAACCACTATAATAAATAATAATAAGATACCCTTTCAATATTATGTTGAGAAAAGACTTGAAGCCGGTATTTCATTACAAGGGTGGGAAGTTAAGGCTCTTAGGTTTAAAAAGATAAGCATTAACAATAGCTATGTTTATATCAAGGAAAGTGAAGCATACATATTTGGTGCTAGCTTTCAGCCTTTATATTTTATATCATGTTCAGGCATAAACTATGAACCATTAAGAAACCGTAAGCTGCTTTTAAATAAAAAAGAGATTGTTCTTTTATATGGCTCAGTATATAAACATAAGGGTTATTCTATAGTAGTTGAATCTTTATATTGGAAAGGCTCTTGGTGTAAAGCTAGTATAGTTTTAGTTAAAGGTAAAAAAGACTACGATAAAAGAAATGATTTAAAAAAGAATAGCTGTTTGTCTAATGCATACTAACCTTTTCATATTCAGTTATTGGGAGGAATCTGAAGAGACATGTGTTATATAGAATTGTCCGCCTATATTAAAAGAAGTCCTCCCATATAGCTATAGCTTTTCCTATAAGTAACTTCCCTGGAAAAGCACCCCAAAAACGACTATCATAGCTTCTAATTAAATAATCACCTATTACAAAATAGTTAAGACTTGGTAAACACCAAACGTATATATTATTACATATGTCTTTTTTAATATGAATGTTTAATCTATTATGAATGCTTAAACTACTATAGATATAACTCTTTTGGTCTTTAAGCTTTTGTATATAACTATTTATTATTCCTTTATAGTTTATGAATATCTTTTTAATATGCTTATTATATATTACTTTATCACCAGGTAACCCTAATATCCTTTTGATATAGCTAGAAGCTTTAAAAGGATATTTTACTACAACTATAGTTCCTCGCTTCTTAATAAAACCATAAGAAAGCTTTTTAACTACAGCTAAACCTCCAGAGAATAATGTTGGAACCATTGACTTTGAGTTAATACAGCATAGTTCAAATATAAATGCATTTACTGAATATAATAATATAATAACTATCATAGACCTTATTATGTTAAGCTTATTATTCATATACTTCCTCTTAGATACAACCCCAAATAGAATATGATTATCTGTTTAGTTAGGTTTAACAGCTCTTTGTCTTAACAGCTATTTTAAAGCTAATATGTTTATTATCTTATTAGGAATATATATTATTTTATATGCTTTTTTAGTTTTAAAATACCTTAATGCCTTTTCATATAGGTATAGTTTATCTTTTATTAGAGCTTCTCCTATATTCATAGGAACCTCAATAGAACCTCTTACTTTATTATTTATTTGTACTATTATTGATAAGCATATAGGCTCTATGGTTGTTTTGTTTAGATTAAACCAATATAGCTCTTCTATAGCTTTTCTGTTGTTTAGCTCCTTCCATAATATGGAACAAATATGAGGAACAAAAGGACTAATTACTTTTATAGTTAGGTTTAACAGCTCTTTGGATAAAGAATAATCCAACTCTTTTATTTTAGGCATTTTAACTAACTTACTAACTATTTTCATAATAGAGGCTATCGAAGTATTAAATGAATGACGCTCTTTTATATCTTTAACTATATTAATAATAGACTTATTAACCTCCTTGTATAATAACAACTGTTCTTTGTTTAGAGAATTAACATCAAAAGGCAAAACATATCTTAGTTCTACATGCTCATATACAATCTTCCATACTTTATTTAAAAACCGATATGAACCTTCTATTCCTGACTGCTTCCAAATAATATCTATGTTAGCAGGAGCAGCAAACATAATAAATAATCGTAAAGCATCAGCGCCATATATTTCTAATACTTTTCCTGGACATGTACCATTATTTTTAGACTTTGACATCTTATGAATACCTGCATGTTTGACCTCATTACCATCTAAATCAAAAAGCTTAGTTAGCTTGTCTTTATTATTATATCTAGTAACTACGTTTAGTGGAGAAACCCATTTAATGCTTTTATCAACATAGTAAAAAGCTTCCGCTAAAACCATCCCTTGACAAAAGAGTTTTCTTACTGGCTCTTTATAGCTAAACCCAACTAACCCAGCATCTCTTAATAGTTTATAATAAAGCCTAAAATATAATAAATGCATAATTGCATGCTCTATTCCACCTATATATTGATCAACAGGTAACCAATAGTTTGTTGCTTTTATATCTATCATGCTTTTTCTAAAGTCTGGGCAAACATAACGAATGTAATACCACGAAGACTCTAAAAAGGTATCAAAGGTATCAGGTTCACGATAAACATCTTTTCCTTTATATATTACTTTATACCATTTTACATTCTTTTTTATATTAGTTACTAACATATAGCTATTTACTAATAGGCTTTCATCCAATAATATAGGTAATTCTTTAGCTGCTACAGGAACTACCTTTTTAGGTTTTAATAGCATTGGCATAGGAACTCCCCAAATACGCTGTCTAGAAATACACCAGTCTTTTAAGCTATAGTTTATCTTTTGGTTACATTTATTAGTTTTAATTAACTTATTCATTATAGCTTCAGGCTTTTGAGGGTTACCATATGTTGATTTGTTTTCAATACATATTTCAGTTGGCAGTCTATGGTTTATAGCAAAGCTAAAATCTTCTATATATATAGAAGGAATACCTATACTAATACCTGTTCCATAGTCTTTTATTATATGCTTAACTACCCAAACTGATAGCTTTATATTTGTTAATGGGTTTATAGCATAAAGATCTGTATTTAGTTCTTCTTGATAACTATGGGGTTCCCCTAGCTTAGTTTTTAAACAGCCTGTAATAAACCCTTTTACCTCTTTTACGTTCTTTTTAAGAGCTAATAAAGATAAGCAATGGTAAACTGATATATATATATATGTAGCTTTTAACAAGAGTTCTGGGTTTATAGCATATATATTTAAACTATTATCTTTAGCTTCTATATTAAATACTATACCTATGCCTTTAGATTTACCTATCCAGCTTCTTTGCATATCTTTTATGTTTATTGGCCAATAGGTTAAATAGGCTAGTTCTTTTAATAGGTCATCTGCATATGAAGTTATTTTAATAAACCATTGCGAAAGCCTTTTAAAAGCTATAGAGTTATTACACCTCCAACAGCAACCATTAACAGCCTGTTCATTTGCTAATACAGTTTTATCAGTAGGACACCAATTAACAACTGTTTTGCTTTTATATGCTAACTCCTTATTATATAGAAATACATATAGCCATTGCTCCCATATATAAAACTCTGGTTTGCATGTGATAAGTTCTCGAGACCAGTCAAAGCTAAAACCCATAGGCTTTAGCTGCTTTCTCATATACTTTATATTATTATATGTCCATTCAGAAGGGATACTTTTATTATTAACTGCCGCACTTTCCGCAGGTAAACCAAAAGCGTCCCATCCAATCGGATTCAAAACAGATATTCCTTGCATACGTTGGTATCTAGCTATAGTGTCTCCTATTGTATAGTTTCGTATATGACCCATATGAAGCTTACCAGAAGGATAAGGCAACATAGATAAACAATAATGCTTTTCTTTTTCAATAGACTCAGTAGCTTTGAATATCTGGCTTTTCCCCCAATATTCTTGAACATTAGCTTCTATTTCTTTATGGTAATATAGGACATCCATAGCTTATTAACGTTTGTTTAGGGTTTTATGCATCTAGGCTAAACCACGAAGCTACTATTGAAACAACCAATGGTTTATGTTGTAGCTAAAGGACTAGCTGTATAGGTTTATAGATACATTCTTTATTGTACTAAGGAACTGTTGTTAGAGACTCTAGAGGGAGAAGTACTTCTAGCATATACCGAGGTGGCGGAATAGGTAGTCGCGTTACTTTGAGGTGGTAATGCTTTATAAGCATACGGGTTCAAGCCCCGTCCTCGGTATTATATAATAAACATAATACACATCTAAAGCGGAGTGGAGCAGTTTTGGTAGCTCATCGGGCTCATAACCCGAAGGTCGTTGGTTCAACTCCAACCTCCGCAACTACAGCTAACTTCCCTTCCTAGCTAGGAGCTCTTGGTTTATTAGGAGAAGGTAGGAGAGGAGAGAGTTAACAGCTATAGCTATTAAAGAGCTTCTCTCTCCCCTCTCTTATATATACTTCTACTTCTAACTAACCTTCTCCTCTTCTCTCCTTTCCCTTTCCTTATTCTTATCCACCTTTCTCCTCTCCTTTCTCCCCCCAGGCTTCCCCCTCAACACATCCAAACATTCCTCTCCTTTCATACCGCTAACTATAGTTCCAATAGCTACAGCAGCTATAATAGATTCTAGCTACTACAAACCACAAACATCTCTGATGAACCAACCCTTGACGTCTCGGATCTTTCAAATATTAAGAACTTAAAATAGTACTTAAACAACTCACTAATAGCTTCTCGATATTGAGGAAAGAACCTATACAGTAGCTTCCCTTTCTTACTCAGAAACCTAGAAGTAAAAGCTAATAAACTCTCAAGCCCTGCTTTGTCAACACATCTAGCTCTTGGAACACTAGCACTAGAACAAACGTCTGCAAGAATAAGATTGAACTTAGAGGACTTAATGGTTAACCCCATCCCCATTTCAACCTCAAGTCTGGTTTGGAAGTTGCAGTCTGTGTAGTCTCCGTTAATAAAATATACACCGCTTATGCTTTCCATTTGTAGCTTATCAATAGCAACAACCTTGTACGTTCCACTGCTAGTCCTTTTTTTAACCTCCAATACATACTGACTCCAACCTCCAGGTGAAGCACCTAAGTCTAATATTGTGGTACTTTTCTCAATAAGCCTATATTTGTCATTTATATTCTTCAGAGCAACCACAGAGTTTGTTCTATAGTCTTGAGTTCTTGTTTTTCTAATAGATAATTCCTTAGTGTAACGCTTGAACCAGCTGTACGTCTTGAAGTCCTTGCTCATATACTAATTCCTGCTACTGTTTGAAGTTTACAAGTCCTTAATCTATTAACAGACAAACAACCTTCCACAAATGCTAGCCCACCTCTAATAGTAGAATAATAAGGAACTCCTGTTGTTTTAGCAATGAGCCTGAGAGAAGCGTTACGTTTGGATGTTGAAATAACCACTGTTACTCCTTCTTCTATAGACTCGGATTCTTTTATATTTAAACCTTTGCTCCTAATAGCTTTTGATGTATGCTTTGTTCCGAATAGCTTAAAACCTAAGTTCGAAAGTAGCCGTGCGATCTGAGATATACGCAGCTTTTCTTTGTTGTCCGTGTTGAATAAAACTCCTTTAGATTCTGATATATCAAACCCACATGAAGCTTGAGACTTAAGCCAGGCTTCCCCAAATGTTCTTCCTACTCCCATCACTTCTCCGGTTGATCTCATTTCTGGACCTAACATTGGATCAATATGAGGGAACTTGGCGAACGGAAGCACAGATTCTTTAATGGTGCATCTGGTTGTTTTAACGATAATATTAGTTTCGAAACCTAAGGTTCCTTTAACCATTACTCTTGTAGCAAGGTTCACTAGAGGTAACCCAATAGATTTAGAAACGTATGGTATTGTTCTGGCAGCTCTAGGATTAACCTCAAGAACAAATATCCTTTCATCATTGGTTCCTAAACTCTGTATTGCAAACTGGATATTCATCAGACCAACTATTTTGAACACTTTTGCTAGCTTCTGTGTCTGTTCTTTAAGATTCATAATGGTGTTTGGACTAATTGAACGTGGAGGCAAGGAATTAGCTGAGTCTCCAGAATGTACACCTGCCTGTTCAACATGCTCCATAATGCCAGGTATAATAATATTAACACCATCGCATACACAGTCAATGTCACACTCTACAGCTTCAGTTAGAAACCGTTCTATAAGAACCTTTGGAAACTCTAAGCTGTTAGCATGATTAACACACCAACGTAAATCGGCTTCATCATGCAATATCTTCATGTTACTACCACCTAGAACATACGAAGGTCTTACTATCACAGGATACCCAAGCTCTCTAACTTTTGCTATGGACTCTTCCTTTGAGTTAGCTATAAAACTCTTCGGTTGTTTGAGTGATGTTCTGCTGATTGCTATCTTGAATTGTTCTCTGTTTTCTGTTAGCTCTATAGCTTTCGCTGAAGAACCTAAAAGTCTTATGGATCTTTTGTTTAAGGACTTTGCAATTCTTAAAGGTGTTTGACCTCCGAACTGGATTATGACTAGACAGGGCTTTTCTTTAATAGAAACTTCTTCTACGTCTTCAATAGTTAACGGTTCAAAATAAAGCTTGTTTGGAATATCATAGTCAGTTGAAACAGTCTCAGGGTTGCAGTTAATCATTATAGACTCAAAACCTCGGTTCTTTAGTGCGATAACAGAATGAACGCAACAATAATCAAACTCTAAACCCTGACCGATTCTATTTGGACCACTTCCTATTACTGCCACCTTATTATTAACTCCTGGGTTTGACTCACAGACTCCTTCATATGTTGAATACAGATAAGCTGTTTTAACTGGAAACTCAGCAGCGCAAGTGTCAATGCGTTTATAAGAGGGGAACACATTTAAGGCTCTTCTCATATAGACTACGATATCTTCACTAACATTCCAAAGCTTAGAAACCAAATGGTCAGAAAGACCAAGCTGTTTAATTGTTCGCCATTCTCTCCTAGAAACAGAATTACATCTTTGACCCAGCAGTCTTACTTCAACGGTTGAGAAGTGCTTAAAGTAAAACAGGAACCATTTGTCAATACAGGTTCTTTCATATATTAGGTTAATTCCTAAACCAACTCTAAAAGCTTTCATAATGTATAATAGCCTTTTTGGACCAGGAAATGAAAGGAAGGTTAGTATTTTCTCAATGTTCACTTGTAGTTCCAACACATGGACATCATAATCTAAACTTCTTAATGACTTCTGGAAAGACTCTGGAAAGCTTCGACCAATTGCCATTACTTCTCCGACTGACTGCATTTGGGTATTGAGAACTGGCTCTACCCCTGGAAACTTTTCAAACGTAAACCTTGGTAACTTAGTAACTATATAGTCCACTGTTGGTTCGAAAGCCGCTGGAATACAACCGCTGGTGGATCTGTTCTTAAGTTCTTCTAAAGAATAACCTACCGCCAGTTTGGTAGATATCCTTGCAATCGGAAACCCAGTTGCTTTTGAGGCCAACGCTGAAGACCTTGAGACTCTTGGGTTCATTTCTACCACTACCATCCGCTCACTTTGGGGACAAAGCGCAAACTGCACGTTACAACTTCCAGACTGGATTCCTGCTTGGTTTACTATTGCAAATGCTGCCTTCCTCATCGATTGATATTCCTTATCTGTGAGAGTCTGAGCGGGTGCCACTGTCATTGAATCTCCAGTATGTATTCCCATAGGATCAATATTTTCAATAGTACACACCACCATACAGTTATTATTATAGTCCTTCACTATTTCCAGCTCATATTCTTTCCAACCAAGAAGCGACTCTTCTATTAATACTTCACTAACAGGAGACATCCTAAACCCAGCTTTGCATATGGCTACAAACTCTCTTTTGTCATATGCAACACCACCTCCAGCTCCCCCTAAAGTAAACGATGGTCTAACAATGATTGGATGTGTCTTGCTAGTTTTACTTTCGATATCAGCTCTTACCCTAAGTGCTTCGTCCACAGTATGAGCTAGTCCTGATAACGCAGAGTTGAGTCCTAAGCTTTTAACAAGATTCTTAAACAGCTGTCTATTCTCTGTACGTTCGATGGAGTCAGGAGTTACCCCGATACACTCTATGTCCAAGTCTTTAAGAACAGAAGTATTGTTAAGCTCTCGTAAACAATTTAAAGCTGTTTGTCCTCCCATTGTTGCCAAGATTGCGTCTGGCTTTTCTTTACGTAGTATCTCAGCTATCGTTTTAACATTCATTGGTTCTATGTAGGTAGAGTGTGCTAGGTTGGGATCTGTCATTATTGTCGCAGGGTTGCTATTTATCAGTGAGACTCTTAAACCTTCTTCGAACAATGCTTGGCATGCTTGGGTTCCTGAATAATCAAACTCACACGCTTGTCCTATAGTAATCGGACCTGCACCTAGCACAACAATACTATTGATATCTGTTCTCTTAGGCATCTATTATTCCACACTGTTGACTACGGTTATGAAGGCATCAAACAGATATTCTATATCTTTGGGACCTGCACATGCTTCTGGATGTCCTTGAAAGCTTAACGTTAAATACGTATAGGTCTCCAACCCTTGGACTGATTCATCGAATAAAGATATATGTGATATCCTGAAAGCATCGTTTAGAGAGGCTGGTTCAATGGTAAAGCTATGGTTCTGAGCTGTGGTTACTACAGCCCCGCTGTTTAGATCTTTAACCGGATGGTTGGTGCCATGATGTCCAAACCTCAAGCGTTTAGTTTTTGCACCCAAGGAAAGAGAAGTAACTTGGTGCCCGAAACAGATACCTAACATAGGAATCCTAGAATGTATTAGCTTTTTAACGTTTGAGATTATATCTGGGTTTATGCTAGGACTACCAGGTCCATTAGATAAAACTATTCCATCCACAGCTAGGTTCAAAATGTCCTTACAGTTGACGTAAGCAGATACAACATAAACTATACAGCTTCTATCCATAAGACATCGCAAAATGCTGAACTTTAACCCGAAGTTTAAAACTATGACTTTATGTTTATGTTCTAAGCAGTTTCTTTTGGAATGCCAAACAACAGAATTACCATTGAATGTTTCTTTCGCTAAGTCTCTCGTAGATATGTCTATTGAAACTCTAGCAACATCAACAGCTATCTGATTAGCGTTCCTACTGGTTATAGCGCATCCTTTGATAACACCTCGAGTTCTTAAGAGTTGAGTTAACAACCTTGTGTTGACTCCAGACAAAGCTACCATTCCTGTTTTCCTAAGCTTTTTGTATAAGGAGCTCATTATTCTGACACCAGATTGAAAAGCAGAAAACGAACGTACAATGATTCCTGAAGCGTAAGCTCTTTGAGACTCAACATCAGTATTATTTATACCTGAGTTTCCAATGTGCGGGAAGGTGAATACAATTAGTTGTCCAAGGTAACTTGGATCGGTAATAATTTCTTGGTAGCCAGTTATAGAAGTATTAAATATTAGTTCACCAGTGATGATGCCTTTTGCTCCAACTGATCTACCTTGCAATACTGCACCATCCTCTAATCCCAAGACTGCATCCAATACGAACCTCATTTAGTTATAGGGTTTCTGTTAATAAAAAGATAAAAGATAATAAACCATCCATACTGGAGGCAACTATGATTTCAAAAGTTAGGTATGTTATATTAGATTCTGAGACTACAGGTTTAAATGTGCTGTCCGATAGAATTGTAGAGTTAGGATGCGTAGAGGTAATGGAAGGTTCAGTCACTGGAAACTATTTTCATAGTTACATTAACCCAGGCTATTCAAATACTCCTGAAGCTTTTAAAATACACGGCTTGAAAGATTCCTTTCTTAGAAAACAACCTAGGTTTAAGGAGGTAGCTGATAGGTTTTTGCTTTTATATACGGAGCAGTAATAGTAGCCCACAATGCTTCATTCGATGTTAACTTCATAGACAAAGAGTTAGTCAGTATAGGCTATCTGCCAACTGCTCGGTTCATCTTAGGAATAATAGATACTCTCACAATAGCTAAGATATTATTACCTAATAAGCGTAGTTCTTTAGACTATTTGTGTGATAGGTTCAAGATTCCAAGAGCCAAAAGAATAAAGCATGGAGCTCTGATAGATGCAAAGCTTTTAGCAGATGTCTTTATAGCATTGAATAAACTCAAAGCAGCAACAGCAGGGTTTAGAGATGGGAGTGTTCCTGTTGATCGTACGTCTCTTTGTAAATGTTTAGCTCTTATAGAGGTTAGTAACAGTGAACTGCAGTTACATCAGAACATCCTTAACGAAATAAATAGACTTACGGTTGGTTGTTGCATTTGGTAGTTGGAACCAAAAGCATATAGCTAACCAATAGCTGAAGGCATCTAAAAGGATTAGGTTTAGGTTAGGTAGGTTCTCGAGAGGATGGTGTGTTGTTTGTGTGTGTGGTTGGGAAGATAAAGGTAGGAAGGGATGAGAGGAGGAAGAGTGTGTGTGAAGAAGAAGGTTGAAGAAGAAGGTTGAAGAAGAAAGGAGAAAGGGGGGAGATCTGTGAAAGGAAGGTAGGAAGGGGAAGGAGTTGCTTTCTAAACTCTTTTGGGAGATGGTTGGGGGGAAAGTCTGGGGGGAAGGGGGGTTAGTGGAAGTATTTCTTTAGTGGTGGTTTAGGTATTGGTAGTTCAGGTGAATACTTTCATTGGGGTTGGAGTTGGAGTTGGAGTTGGAGTTGAGTTGAGTTGGGTTGGAAGAGATCCCCTTTTTCTATGCTAGAACAGGCTGACAGTAGGAAAGAACATCTCAGCCTGACAAGACTACTGTGCACCCGATGGAGAAGCTTGGGGTGGAAGGCAGTCGAAGAAGCTACTGTACTCTCTCTCACACACACACACACACACATATATAAAACCCCACACATATATAAAACCCCTCTCTCCTACCCCTCCTCCTACCTCCTCCTTCTCTTCCCTTCCCTTTCCCTATACCCTTTCCCTATACCCTTTCCCTATACCCTTTCCCTTTCACTATTACTATTACTATTACTATTACTATTACTATCACCATCACACATTTCCCCCCACATCCTCCCCACACACACACCTCTCTATATACACCTACATCTACACTACAATACACCTACACTACACCTACAATACACCTACACTACATCTACATCTACTTCTACTTCTACTTCTACTTCTACTTCTATACCTCTACTTCTCCTCTCTAACCCCCATGAAACCCCACACAACCCACACACCCCCTTTTCCCTTCCTATTCTTATTCCCCTCCCCCCTTTTCCCTTCTCAATACCCTTCCTATACCACCTTACCTTACCTTATTCCTATCCTTTTCCCTTCTCAATACCTTTCCTAATACCACCCCTCCCCTTTCCTAATACCACCCCTCCTACCTTCCTCTCTATGGACAAACCATATAAACTACCAACACATAATTCCTTGTAGTCCAGATGGAGAAGCTGGTTTCCTCGGGGTTTCCCAAAGCTCAGCTTTCAGTATTTTAAACATATCGATTCAAATCCGACTCTGGATAACAAAACAAAAAGGAACATAGCTTATCTCCAACTGGAGGCTTGAACTATGATAAAGATAAACAAGTTCATTGTAGTTCTGTTGGTAATTCTCTGTGGACATCTGTTTGGTAAAGCATCTAGCAACACCAGCTAACATTGGCTTTTAGTATAGCCTCCCTGCCTCAACACATCCTCCCCCCCCCACTAGCTTACCTTAACTCTGTTGAGACAGACTGATGTGGAGATGGTGGGAATCGAACCCACGTCCAAAAGTAAAGCTCGGTTAGTTCTACATGCTTAATCTTACACTAGCTTTTCCAATACACTACGCATATATTAAAGAAGAAACTTTAGAGTCTGATTCTTTGTTCTAATGTGTAACAACTGTCATTAGATGTTAACTTAAACCTCTTCTTGTTTGCATTTGCGTGTTTCTTCTTTTTCTTAAGGAACACTTTGATCCCCCGAAGTTGGAACCATACGCATGCACTAACCTTTCTTTAGCTTTTGTCGAAGCCTTTGACATCCCCCAGACTTACCTTACTACAGCAACTCAACTTCTATTAACTTCTTAACTCTATAGGATTAGTACATATGAAACCTAAAATGAACCAGCTTTTCCAACAACAGCAACAACCGTTAACCCAATGGATCAAACAACCACAACAGATATATGAACAACAAAATACTAATATGGATAAGTAACCTAAGCTGTAAGGTGTTGTTACTTGTTACTTCAATAGCAGTTTTAGTGTTCCAGGCTTTTACATTGGATTCTTCAGAAGCATGCACTATCGACAACGAGAGGTTTGATATGGTTCAATATAACTACGAATACTCCAAAGCTTTTCCAACCACAACCACAAGCAATACAGAAGCTAGGACCAACCAATTAACAACCGTTGCTCCAAAAGAACATAGTAATGAGAATGATTGGATAAACTCTGTTGTAGACTCAGTCATCGGACCCAGTGAAACAGATCAGCTAATATCCACTGACAAACGTGCTGCTATCCGAGAGCTGTTGGATAACTTGGACTTACCGAAAGCTATATATTCAATAATGCACAACATCATTACCCAAATCAAACAGCTAATCCCAATAGTTGAGTCTGACTTCTTATCTGAAAAGCAAGTAAGCTTCACTCAAAGGGACAGACTCATGCAAACACTGCAAAAGTATTGTGAGAAAGATATATGTAACAAATCAATAGAATCCTTAAAGACTCCAGACTTCTGGAACAATGCAGTTAGTGCACAAAGTTCTGCCTTCTCCAAATATTACACCATTGAAGAAATAAAAGACCTGACCACATTTTACAAAAGCAGCGTAGGTAGAAAATACCTAGCCGTACAGCCTCAAGTTGGTCATGATATAATGGAAGAGCTGCTGAGAAAATATGCTTCGGAAGTATTAAGGAATGTTCGAACCGAAGTTGAAAAAGAAGTGAGGAACTTATTAAACACCATCGAATAAAGAATGCAAGCCTGCAACACCAACATTCACTTACGTTACCTTCGCTATCGCATAGACCTGGTGGACAAAATACTAGTTAAACTATTGGAAGCTCGCATTAAGGTAGCTTCAAAAGTTGGTAGAATTAAAATAACATTGAGCTCTCCGATAACAAACTCTTCTCGGGAAAGGCAAGTAATAAGTAATCTGATTAACAGTTGTAAGTCAGCCAATATATTGAAGGTTAAAGATCTTAGAGATACATGGAAAAGAATTATCAGCATAAGCAAAAGAAACGAAGGACACTCTGTTACTTCTTTTTACGGTTCACCAGGAAGTCACACACACACTGTAATAGCTAAGTGTTTCGATAAACCAACGGTGAGCTTTCCATTCTCCTTGATAGCTGAGACACCGTTTATTATATATAGTAGCCTGAACACCAGTTTGCCTTTCAGAAACAACTGTAGTGGCTTGCTGCATACAGCTCTATCCACGATGAACAACCATAACATACATTTCCAGAACTACATAAGTCATCGTATATACCAACATTTAGTGTTAAGTCCTTCCAATAAGTATATGCTGGCTGTTACTCAAGTCCATGCATACAATCAATCAAAGCAATGGAACGGTAGAAATAAGCATACTATGTATACAATAATGAGTACTTCAAAGGCTGCAAAAGTAAGCTGTATATGTAAAAGTATGTTGTCCATTTCTGGTAGAAGCATTTCCTCTAAGTATAGTATTGAAAGCTTAGAACCAGTTCAAGATCGCTGGAATAACAGAACGTCTTTTCTGGAACTACAACATAAAGCTATACGCATGTATAAAAGCAAGAAAGTACGCTACATCCTTTTAACACATAGCAATAAAAACTGTAGGGATCTGCTGTTACTTCTGTTAGCTGTAATAAAACAAAATGTTGAGCTGTTGGACTGTGGTGTAATCATATACAAAAGGCTGTTACTTTTATTATGTAAACGAAATGATAATCTGTCTTCCAAACCTTTAAGAATGATATCTATTAGTAAGAAGGTAGGCTTTTACACCAACAGTTAATATATTTGAAATCTATACTAACAAAACCTTCAAGTAGAATTTATGGTGCAACAAGACAAGCTCCTGGTTCCAAAAGTGTATCTAATAGAATACTGCTCCTATCTTCTTTAACACCCACAAAAACCCAACTCAAGAACCTTCTAAAGTCTGAAGATACCAACGTAATGATAAATGCTATAAATATATTTGGAGCAAGAGTTCAGCGTAGACAGCCAGAATGGTCTATCCATAAGCTAACACTACTATCAAGTAAGCATAGTGAGATATTTCTAGGTAACTCAGGAACGTCAGCAAGATGTCTAAGTGCTATTCTTTCTGGTTACCAAGGCAATTACTTTCTATACGGGTTGCAAAGAATGCATGAAAGACCGTTTCAAGATATGCTGTTAAGTTTAAGAACTATAGGTTCCAACATTAAGCACTTGTTCAGGCCTTCCTGTTTACCGTTGTTTATTCGACCTTTAGCAACGGTGAAAGATTCTATCAGAGTGTTGCTTGATGGAAGTACATCGAGTCAATATATAACAGCTCTCTTAATGACTCTGTCCATGTACAAAAGTAAGCTCGGCAAAAGAGTTACCTTGTTAATACATAGCATAGTTACTTCTAAACCGTACGTAAATATGACGCTGCTTTTATTGGAAAGTCTTGGTATGATAGTTCATAGATATGGGTGGAAGTCTTTCTCAACATGCATTATAACTAAACGATACAAAGGTCCTTCATTCTGTATAGAAATGGATTTATCATCAGCTTCATACTACCTCATTTTGGGATTGGTAAACCGAAGTAACCTGAAGCTTCTTAGTATTTGTCTCTATAATATTCAAGGTGACATCTTCTTAGTGTGTATCTTAAAAAGGATGGGATGCAGCTTTCTGGTGACAAGAACTGACGTCAGTATTTTTAAACAAGCAAGAAAGTTACTTCCATTGAGTATAGCCTGTCATTCAATACCTGACGTTTCAATGGTTCTTCTTATCGTAACGTTAATAACTACCTGTAGTGTTAAACTAAGCGGTATAAGAAGCTGGAGGTTTAAGGAAACTGATAGAATGTTGGCAATGTCTATGGAGTTAAGAAAGCTTGGAGTAGTAGTTGAATGTGGAATTGATTTCATCTCTGCGTATTCCTCACCCACCAATCAATTAAACAAAGAAAGCACCATCAACGTGAAAACATATGGAGATCATCGTATAGCAATGTGTTTCGCTGTTATCAGTTCGCAAGGAGTTAACGTTAGAATAATGAATCATCAATGCATAAACAAAACCTTCCCTAGCTACTTTTACGTATACAATAGCTTAGCTGGTTAAGGCCAAAGCTAGGTTGCATTAAAGCATTATGGTTTTAGACAACCAATAAAACACCCCCCACACTATGAATGAGCTACTAAACTTGCTTCAAGAATATTACAAGTACTATGATGTCAGTTCCGGGTCTATTATATCTGCGACAGTCATAGCCATCAATAACAGGTTTGTAGCTGTTAGAGCTGGTCTTAAATCTGACACATGCATTCCAATTGAAGAGTTCCTTAACTATGCCAACGAATTAGAGGTTAAAGTTGGCGCTCTTGTTCCAGTATATTTTGAAGATCTTGAATCAGATGACGGTAACATTTCACTATCTAGAATCAAGGCAAAGAAGCTAACTTCCTGGGTAGCATTAGAAAAGTCCTTAAACCATAAAGAATATGTTGTTGGAAATATTGTTAACAGAGTGAAAGGAGGAATGACTGTGGTAGTTAATGGTTTGGCTGCCTTTCTACCTGGTTCTCTAATTGATTTAAAACCAGTGAAGGATGCTGAGAAGTATGAAGGCAAGAGGTTTAAGTTTCACGTTATCAAATTAGATAAGAAGCGAAACAACATTGTTCTGTCTAGAAGATCTGTTCTGGAATCTTACCAACTTGAAAAACGTAAGAAGCTGTTTTCCTCATTGAAAGAAGACGTGGTGGTGAGAGGTACCGTTAAAAATATTACAGACTACGGAGCTTTCATAGACTTAGGAGGTTTAGATGGCTTGTTGCATATAACTGATATCTCTTGGCGACGTATCAAGCATCCTAGTAACGTCCTGTCCTTAGGAGATTTTGTTACTGTAAAAGTGCTTAAGTTCGATAGAATCAAAAAGCGTGTTTCTCTTGGCTTAAAACAATTACATAGCGATCCTTGGGATGGTGTTATAGAACGTTATCCACCAGGCCATAAGGTAAGAGGAAAAATTACAAACATTGCGGATTACGGAGCGTTTGTAGAGATAGAACCCGGTATTGAAGGTTTAGTTCATATCTCTGAAATGAATTGGAAGAATAAAAATATCTTACCAAACAAACTACTAAAGATAGGTCAATCTGTTAACGTTTCAATCATAGACATCTCCAAAACCAGACGGCGCATCAGCTTAGGAATGAAACAATGCATATATAACCCGTGGTTAGTATTCTCAAAGCTTTTCAGAAAGAACGACAGGCTAGGTATCATTATTAGGTCCTTCGTGGATCTTGGAATATATGTAGGCTTACCAATGTCAGTTAGTGGCCTGATCTATTTACCCAGGTTCGTAAGAAAGAAGCTTTCTAACTATTTTAGCAATGGCGACGTATTAGAAGCCACTGTTGTAAACATCGATAATAACTACAGTAAGGTCTCATTAATCTCAAGTAACATATTCAATGACAGGTTCTTTAGATATATCGAATGTAAAGCTGGCTATGTATTCAAGAATGAAAACTTAGATAGGTCAATGCCTGGAAATATGCAGCAATTCAAAAGACCAGAACATATAAAGCAGAAAGTATTTTCAACATTAAACATAAACAGGTCGTTACATTCTGTATGCATGATTTCCACTAACAAACCACAACTTAAAAAAGCTCTTGCTACTGTTTTGTTACGAATTCTACATACTAAGTCCCAAAAACAGAAACATAATTAAAGGAGAACTACATGTTAACTATTCGTTTTACCAGGAGAGGCGCAAGGAACAGACCGTTTTACAATATCGTAGTTGCAGACTCTAGAAGCAAGCGAGATGGGAGGTTTATTGAAAAGATAGGCTTTTATGATCCTCTAAACAAAGATATTATTATGGTTGCTAATGAAAGGTTTGACTTCTGGATCTCTAATGGCGCTTTAGCTTCATGTGCAGTTTTGAAAGTAATTAAAAAGCTGAGAGTTAAGCATGGGGTTTAGCCGGTACACAATAGAGGAAGTGGAAAGAGAAATATCTCCTACTTCCAACTGGAATAACTTTAAGTTTAGTGTTGGAGATTTCATCATAATAGAAACGCTTAACCAAACAGACAAAAAGAAAAACCAGACCTTTGAGGGTATAGTTATTGCAAAAAGAAACCGTAGTTTCAACTCTTCATTCATCGTGCGAAAAGCTTCTTCTGGGTTTGGAATAGAGCGCACATTCCAGCTACATTCGCCTCTAATATCAAAAGTCACAGTAAAGAAACTCGGTAATGCTAAGCGTTCGAAGCTATATTACTTACGTTCGAAAGTTGGTAAATCAATGAAGTTTAAGAAGTAATTCTTCTTTAAGAGTAACCCAAGAATGTTATCAGGTTTGGATACATCCTAGGTGTTTACATATTGCTTTCACGATTGAGCATTCGTTTAAAGTGTATATATGAAGATCTGATACCCCAAGACTTATTAAGCTCTCACATAGCTTTAGGATAACTTCAACTCCAAACTCAAGAACTGAACAGTTTCTGTCCTTCAGTGCTTTTAACCTTTTGATTATCCAATATGGAATATCTGCACCACATAGCTCCGAAAAGTATAACAGCTTTTCATAACTAATAATTGGCATTATGCCTGGGGTGATCGGGGTTTTAACGCCTAACTTATAAACATCCTCCAACAGCTTGTAATATGAGTCTACGTTATAGAAATATTGGGTAATTGCTGAATCTGCGCCAGACTCAACCTTTCTTACAAAGCTTTTAATATCTTTTAGAATAGACGGGTTGCCAGGGTGTCCCTCTGGATAAGCGGCTACGTCAATATAGAAGAACTCTCCATACTCGCAACGAATCAGCCTAACTAAATCGCTAGCATCTGTTGAGAACGAGTCTTCTTTCAAACCTGGGGTATCACCCTTTAAAACTATAATATGTCTAATACCAACTTCTTTGTAAAAGCTTAGCTCTTTCAAAAGCTCTTGTTTTGGAGAAGAGCAAAGCATATGCGGGACAACCGAATTAAAGAACCGCCTCATACTTACTATCAGATCCAATTGGTTTCTTTTAAAGCTGCTACGACTATAGGTTATTGAGACAAACTTTGGTAAAACACAAGCCAACTCCCTCTGTACTTGCAACAGCTTTAAGAAGCCATAGTACGTTTTCGGAGGTGAGAACTCAAAAGAAATGTTAGGTAAGTTCTTCATTAACTTCTAACAAAAGCATATAGCACCTGTCTGGGTTTGAACCATCGATGAACTACAGGTGTTCAATACAAGGAAACATCAGGTCTAAGAAACTGTTTTTCTACTGCATGCTCCTAAGTATACAGGGTTTTTAAAAAGGTAAACATTCAGCTGTTCATAGAGAAACCATCTAACTTTTGGGTTTGATAGATTCAGTCTATATTCGTTAATGAGTGTTGTTTGTTTTCTTAGCCAGTCGTTCCAAGCTTTCTTAGACACATTCTTATATATTTTAACCCCAAGCTTATTAGAAAAAGGAGGAATATCAAACCCATCCAACACAGCACCAACTTTAACACAAAATACTCTACGCTTATACAGTTAGTATATATTTGTTAGTTCTTTGTAGTTGAATACGGCTGCTAGGAAAGGTTCCATTGAGTTTCCGTTGAGACGGACGGTGTGTATAACATTCTATATATCCATATATCATTCCATATATATCCATATAACATCATTCATCTTCCCTTCCATCATACCACCATACTTATACTTCCATACAACCACACCCATACTTCAACAGCCTCTGTGTCTATGGTTAGTTTAAACACACTATTCACTATTGAAGCAGCTCCTTTCTTAGAATCAGAATAGTCAAGCATTTGGGGGTTTCTATAGTGGTTTGTGGTTCATTTGCATTTTAACTGAAATGTAGTTCATAGTGGTCCTTATATATATACACATAGAGACTATGAATAACTCATTTGGCAAGCTGGTTTCCATTTCCATATTTGGAGAGTCTCATGGTTGCATTGTAGGCTGTTTAGTTGATGGCTGTCCTTCTAGTTTGCCTTTATACAATAATGAGGTACAACAAGAATTGGAACGTAGGAAACCAGGCAAGTCAGCGTACGTTTCACAAAGATCGGAAAAAGACCTTGTTAAGATTCTATCAGGAGTTTTTAACAACAAAACAACTGGCAGTCCTATAACATTGGTAATCGAAAACACTGACTGCAGGAGCAATGATTACTTCAACCTTAAAGAAACATTCAGACCAGGCCACGCGGACTATACATATGCACAGAAATATAGAAATAGAGACTATAGAGGCGGTGGAAGAGCGTCGGCTAGAGTAACAGCTGCTGTTGTTGCAGGCGGTGCTGTTTCTAAGAAGTGGCTAAGGCTTAAACATGGTTCTCAGGTTAAAGGATATCTCAGTGAGTTGAAGGAAATAAAAATACCTTTTATCCATTGGACATACGTTAATAACAACTGCTTTTTTAGTCCTAACATTAGCATCATAAATACCTTGACCAAACAACTGCGTCTTCTGATCAAAGCTGGTAACTCTGTAGGCTCCCGTCTAGCTTTAATAATGACCAAGATACCAATTGGAATAGGGGAGCCGCTTTTTAATAAGTTAGATGCTAGCATAGCATGTGGTTTAATGAGTCTTAATGCCGTTAAGGACGTAGAAATAGGTTCAGGTTACCTGAGTTCATCAAAAACTGGTTTAGATCTAAACGACGCTTTAACTCCAGATGGTTTTTTAAGTAATCATTCAGGCGGCATATTAGGAGGAATTTCAACAGGAAGTGATGTAATAGTTTTCATAGCTATAAAACCAACGTCTAGCATTTCCTTGTTCAAACGATCTGTAAGTGACAGCAATAGGCCAACATATGTAAGAACTAAAGGAAGGCATGATCCATGTATTGGAATAAGAGCAGTTCCAGTCGCAGAGGCAATTGTGTCCGTAATTATCATGGACTTTATACTACAAACCCATTTTAGTGAAGATTACCAAAATAGCAACTGTCACCTTGTGCATCCAAAGGCCTATTTGTACTAACTCTCACAACTCATATCAAAGAATGTTAAGGTCACTCTAACTAACTTTTAAATAGAGGGGGCAGCATAAACATAACCATAAACATAACCATAAGCATAACTTCAACTAAACGAATTAATGGTGAAGCCTCAAACCCCAAAGTAAGAATAATTGGACTAAACAAAGAACTATTAGGAACTATGAATTTAGAAGAAGCCTTAAGCATATCCAAAAGCTTAAAAACAGATCTTATTGAGACATCACCTAACAGCTTTCCTCCAGCTTGCTGCCTAATGGATCACGGTAAGTTCAAATATAGATCTTCAAAGAAAAAACAAAAAGATAAGGCTAAGCAAAAGACCATGCAAACAAAAGAAGTTAAACTTACTCCTAATATTGGCAAGAAGGACTACAGAATTAAAATGCGTCAGTTAGTCAGTTTCTTAGAGAAAGGAAACAAAGTTAAGGTCATTGTTAAATTCAAAGGACGAGAGATATGCTTTAAAAACATGGGCTTTGAGATTCTCAAAGAAGTCCAAACCGATCTTTCAGGCCTCTGTACAGTTGAACACTCTAAAAGAAAGGAAGACAAATGCATATCAATGTTCCTAACAACATTAAAACAAAGAAAGCCTAAACAACAAAAGTGGAATGCATAAAACGAAACCCAAACCCAACAGAAGCGCAGCCAAACGCTTCAAGTGTAATAAAACCGGATGTATAAAGAAACGTAAGGCTTTTAGAAACCATTTGTTAACCAAGAAGCGATCTAAGAACAAAAGGAGATTACACCAGGGCTCCTATGTTCATATATCAGACTCCGAAAGGATTAGACGCATGTTGTGGCAATAATGGAGGCTACTTTGACCAGAGTAAAAAGAGGGGTAACTTCCCGTAGTAGACACAAGAGACTTGTTAGGTTAGCTAAAGGATTTAGGAGTAGGAGAAAGAATGTATATCGAGTTGCTAAACAGGCAGTAATGAAGTCTCAGCAATATTCATACATTGATCGCAAAAAGAGGAAAAGAAGCTTTAGGTCTTTGTGGATTATGCATATCAATATAGCAAGCCGTAAATATGGTATAAACTACAGTACGCTAATGAAGCAACTAAGACTCAACGGAATTGAAGTTAACAGAAAACATCTTTCAGGTCTTATCGAATACGACAGTAGCATATTTAAAGGGATAGTTGGAAGCGTTTTTAACTCAGTTAGGCTTTAGAATCCTTTTAAGCGAGAGCTAGTAGTATTTGTATTATATATATTGCTTAGCATTCCAAATAATACCTGGTATAACAACAGCAATAGGTTCTACCATAGGAATACCATTAACTCATAGAAACTACTCTAATAATATAGCTTTTACAACAGGGTCTATATCCTATAAAAACAAACCTAACTGGAATCTAGAACTAAATAAAAAGCAAACAATAATAATGTATATGTATGCAAGTAATATAACTAAGCTAAAAGAAAAGCTATTAAAAAGTAGCTTCTCAAATAAAACTCCAATAGCAATAATTACATCAAGCACTAATAAAAACCAAAAGATAATAATAAGCAACATAAAAAGCATAGAAAGCTTATCAAATAATAATACAACACCCTCTATATTGATAATAGGAAATATAATAAAGCTATATAGAGATATTACTACATTCAATTAATAAGAGCATAAGTCCCTTCTAAACCTATAACAATCCCCCCCCCCTTCTCTAACAGCTAACACCTAAAAAGGAAAAGAGCTAGAATGTCTTTATGGGACGGCCGCTTCAAAGAAAAGCTAAACATAATGTTTGAATACTTTAACAACTCCTTAAAAACCGATTATAGGTTCATAACGAAATATAGCTAACCATAAGTCTATTGCATTATAATTAGGAAAGCAGGGATAGAGAGTCTCGAACTCCCAACAGCTGGTTTTGGAGACCAGTACTCTGCCAAGTTGAGTTATATCCCTTGCGGTGCGGGCGAGTTTCGAACTCGCCACCTTCGGCGTGACAAACCGATATTCTAACCAACTGAACTACCGCACCTATAGACTTAAGCAGTTTCTTACTCTAGTCAAAGGACTAGTTTATAAACCGAATTAAGCAGAATCTATTATGTGGTTCTAACTGGTATTATATTGTTGTTAAGAAGAATGCTTTTTCTAGAAGGCTGGTTGGATTCTAGAATGGTTAGCAGGACAAGCTATTACCAGTTCTAGGAAAGGCTACTCCTCCTACCAACCACCCACATATACAATACTACCCCCACATAGCTAAACCTCTTGTAGTTCCTTAAAGAAAAACTAATCTAATAAACCCATAATGCCTATGAAAATAATAACTCGCTTTGCCCCAAGTCCTACTGGATATGTTCACATTGGGGGAATAAGAACTGCCTTATATTCCTGGCTATATACTCGTAGTAAAAAAGGAAAGCTTATTTTAAGAATAGAAGATACTGACTCTTCACGTTCAAATTCCAAATACATTGACTCAATAGCTGCTGTAATGAAATGGTTAAGTTTAGATTGGGATGAAGGTCCATACATACAAACAAAAAGACTAAACAGATATAATGAATATGTCTCTAAATTGATAAATGCTAACTTAGCTTACAAATGCTACTGTACAAAAGAAAGACTAGAAAGTCTACGTAAGTCTCAATTAGCTCAAGGAATAAAACCAAAATATGATGGCCATTGTCGTAATAAATATGTATACTATAATGACTCAAAAGAATATGTTATAAGGTTTAAAAACCCAATAAATGGAACTACCTCTTTTTATGATAATATACGCGGTTCTATTTCTTTTAGAAACGAAGAGTTAGATGATCTTATAATAAAACGAACTAATGGCCTACCTACATATAACCTATGCGTGGTAGTAGATGACTTAGACATGGAGATAACACACATAGTTAGAGGAGAAGAACATATTAACAATACGCCCCGTCAAATAAACATACTAAAAGCCCTTAACTCACCGATTCCAATATATACGCATGTGCCAATAATATTAGGTAATTCTGGGAAAAAGCTATCTAAAAGGGAACAAGCTACAAACGTATTAGAATACAAACATAATGGGTTTTTACCAGAAGCAATAATAAATTATATTGTTAAGCTAGGATGGACATACGGCAATAAAGAACTAATTAACATTAACGAACTAAAAGCTATATTCAATACTAAGTCCATTAGAAAGTCTGCAAGTAAGTTTGACTATGAAAAGCTACTATGGGTAAATCAACAATATATTAAAAACACTTCAGATAAGTATATTATCGAATATCTATATGTAAGCTTGAACAAAAGCAAATACAAACCTAATATTAAATATGGTTCTATACTAAAAAGCCTAATAAGACTATATAAAACTAGATGTAATACATTAAACCTAATAACAGAAAGCTTCTACCAATTCTATATAGATTCTAGTAGTTCTAATGAAACCTATATAAACTATATAGAAGCTGCTTCTGTTTTAGATATCGTAGAAGCCATATATAAAGAAATATCAATAACAAAAAGCTGGTCCATAAATATGATAACTGAAATAATACAAAAGATATCAATAAGCCTAAATATAGCTGTCTGTAATATAGCTATGCTATTAAGAATAGGCTTATTAGGAAAAGCTGTATCACCAGGAATAACTCAAGTCATAAACATATTTAATAAAGAGTCTCTACTAAAACGTATAAAAAAGGTAATTACAATGCTTAAATATAACTATTGAAACAGTTGTTAGCTATTAACTTCTTTCAGACATAATAGGGGTTTCAACTAGAACTATAACATAATTACATACTATAACAAAATAGATTAGAAACAGCTAGTCAAAAGCAGGTAACAGATAAACCCCAAACGCCAATACATATGAAAGTGTTAATATACATATGCTTCTCTCTTCTCTATTCTCTATTCTCTATTCTCTATTCTCTTTAGCAGATGTCAAACCAGTAACAATGTTAAATAGAGCTCGAGCTCCTACTACATGGTACCCCAATAGAATCCTAGAAAGGTTTCGCTGGAGACGCTAGCCTATCAAGAGAGACCATTTATTCCCCTCCCCCCACAATATATTAACTACTAAATAAGCATACGCACTTCTCCAGTACCAATAATATTAGAGACACACCTATCACATATCTTAGAACCTGTAGTATAATGCCAACACCTAGAACATCTTATTCCACTAGCTTTCTTAATAGAGACTTTTAAATACTCAAAAAGGTTACTTTGTATTGCTGTTACGTCAGCTTCATTATAACTTAATATTTCTACTTCAGAAACCAACATCAAAAAAGATAACTCATTTCCTAACTTCAGTAACTTGAAAGCTAACCCATCGTCTACATACAGAACCCCACATACTTCTAAAGAACTACCAATAAACCCCCGTAATCGCTCTAACTCAATAGCTTTGTTAACTTCACTTCGAACTTGCATCATCATATACCAATAAGCCTTATCCATATTTAAGCTAGCAAAAGATAAGGAGTTGTACCACTCTTCAGCATACACATATTTAGCTCTTTCCCCAGACAAATAACCCCATATCTCATTAGCAGTAAAAGAAACTATAGGAGAAACCCAAAGAACCATTGCTTCTAAAATATGATATAAAGTGGACTGACAGCTTCTTTGTGCAATACTTTTAACATTCGATGTGTAATTACGATCTTTAACAACATCTAAATAAAAAGATCCTAACTCTACTGAACAAAACTGCATAATTCGTTTAATAACAATATGAAACTGATATCTATTAAAAGCATCTATAATATCTTTTTGAAGAACATATGAACAGCTTATTATCCATTTATCCAAAGCTAACATACTTTTAAAAGAGATACTATTGTGGTTTGGATGAAACCCATTTAGATTAGCTAATAAAAACCTAATAGTATTTCGAATACGTCGATAGATATCAGAAGAGCGTTTAATAGTTTCTTCAGAAAACTGAATCTCTTTAGTAAAATCATTTAAAGCTACCCAAATACGAAATACATCAGCTCCATAGGTTTCAATTAGATTCAATGGGTTAATAACATTTCCAATAGACTTAGACATTTTAAACCCATCAACATCTACAACAAAACCATGCGTTAATATTTCTCGATATGGTAATTCTTCATTTATTATATTAGATAATATTAAAAGAGCCATAAACCAACCTCGATATTGATCAGAACCCTCTAAACATAAGTCAGGCTTTTTAATATCAAACTTGATACTTAACATTCCAAGCATATAAAAGTAAGCAGTTCCAGATTCAAACCATACGTCTAATATAGAACTGCATTTGCTATATTGTTTTATAGTTGGAAGTGGAAGTATGTTATTTCCTAAAAGCCTATCAAGATTATACCAAGCTTCAATACCATATAGATCAACTAAGTTAGCTGCTTTTTCTAATAGTTCAGAAGTACGAGGATGAACCTCATTTGTTTTAATATGCGTATATAAAGAGATAGGAACTCCCCAAATACGCTGTCTAGAAATACACCAATCTGGTCGGTTTATTATCATAGCTTCCATTCGTTCTTGACCCCATTTAGGAAACCAAATAATGTTTTTAATACTATGCATATTTCTTTTTACTAAGTTAATACTATTTGTCTTAATAAACCATTGAGGGGTAGTTCGATATATCACAGCCTTTTTATGACGCCAACAATAAGGATAATCATGTGTTATAGTTTCTAAATATAATAAGGAATTACTATATACTAATAAAGCAATTATATTATTATTAGCATTAGGTTTAGAACTAGGCTTAGACTTAGCATTAGGTTTAGCTTCACATATAGATAAACCATGTAATATATAGCAGCTATCTATTAAGCAATTATCTATTAAATAACTGCCTTGCTCACTAATTAGGTTTAGAATATTAAACCTATATCTTTTTCCTATATAATAGTCTTCTAAACCATGAGCAGACGCGATATGAACTAAACCTGTGCCAACAGTAGTTGTTACGTGTTCACTAAGAACAACTGGAACATAAAAGCTTTTGATTGGATGATAAGTTCTTATAGATTCTAAATGCTTACCTTTTACAT
Organism: Candidatus Tremblayella phenacoccinincola; assembly: GCF_009805595.3. Lineage (GTDB taxonomy): Bacteria > Pseudomonadota > Gammaproteobacteria > Burkholderiales > Burkholderiaceae > Tremblaya > Tremblaya phenacola_D. The sequence goes on from NZ_VMQO03000001.1 coordinate 62,874, forward strand.
TACTTATTAATTCCCAACTAACTATGTTCATCTTTTTCATGATACTAATTACTAAACAAGAAGCTAGTATATAATATCTATTTTCAGCTTTGATTAACTGATAGTCAATATTAGGACTAACAGCAATTGCTTGATTAGCTGGTATGCTCCAAATAGTGGTTGTCCAAACTATTAACGAAATAGACACATGGTTATGTTTAGAGTATTTAGAGTTAGGTTTTTGTTTAGGCTTATATAAACCAAATATAGAACCTATCTTTTTTGTATCTATAACCCTAAATAAAAAATAAACAGAAATATCTAAATGACTACAATATTCTATTTCAGCCTCTGCTAAGGATGACTGACAGCTAAAGCACCAATAAACTGGTTTATTATCTCTATACATATATTCTTTATTAGCTATTTTACTTAGAGTGCGAATAGCATTAGATTTTACAGCATTATTCATAGTTAAATACGGGCTTTCCCAGTCACAGATAATACCTAAACGTATAAAGGATTCTTTTTGAATAAACACTTGTTTTGATGCGTACTTTATACAATAAACATAAAAGCTGATAGTATTATAGTTTATGTTTAGCTTATATAATATGTTTTCAAGTTTTAATTCTATAGGTAAACCATGACAGTCCCACCCTGGTATAAATATGCAGTTATACCCCATTAACTCTTTTGATTTAATAATAAAGTCTTTCAAGGTTTTATTAACAGCGTGTCCAATATGTATTTGGCCATTTGCGTAAGGGGGTCCATCATGTATATAATAAACCTTTTTATGTCTTTTAGAATAACGAATAGCTTTATATATATTATCATTATACCAACGGCTAATCATTTTAGGTTCAACATCAACTAAACAAGCCCGCATCGGAAACCTAGTAGTTGGTAAGTTTAAGTTAAGAGTATTTATATAGTTGTTCATAATACTTACAAACATAATAATATATGGTTTTATTAAATAACAAATAACATAACAAGCACCCCCTATTGCAGTTTCTAAGAACTATAACATAAACTAACCCAAAAAGGAGCTCTATGTTGGTAACTACTAAAACAACAAATAAAAGAATAACTAAAACAAAAAGACAACACTTAAATAATATCCGTAGAAAAGCTACACTGCGTATTTTAATAAAAAAGATTAAAGCTGCTGTTCTAATAGGAAATATAAAAGAAGCACAAGATACTTATGTTGTAACCCAGTCTATTATTGATAGACAAACCAATAAAGGCTTAGTTCATAAAAATAAAGCTGCTCGATGCAAAACAAGGTTAACTAAAAAGATTAACTTAATATAACCTATGTTAACGCAGTCTATAAAAGAAATGTATAGCATATACAAAAGCAGTTCAAAAACAATAGGAAATACTCCTATAATATATCTAAATAATATAGGGGATAAAACCATATTAGCTAAAATAGAATCAAAAAACCCTAGCTTCAGTATAAAGTGCCGAATTGGAATGAATATGCTTTTAGAACTAAAACAAAATAATATTCTTAAAAGCCCTATCAAAATAATGGAACCAACTAGCGGTAATACTGGAATTGCTTTAGCCTATATAGCTGCTGTATACAACTATGACTTAGTTCTAATAATGCCTGAAACAATGAGCATAGAGAGACAAAAGCTATTAAAGTCATTAGGTGTTAAATTAATATTAACAGCTGGCATAAAAGGAATGAAAGGCACTATAAATAAAACTAAAAAGCTTATTAAAAAACACCCAAAAAGATATTTGATATTAGATCAGTTTAATAATCCAGCTAACTTTAAAACACATGAAACAACAACAGGCTTTGAAATATGGAAAAGCACTAAGGGAAAAATAGATATCATTATTTCTGGAGTAGGAACTGGAGGCACAATAACCGGAATAAGTCGCTATTTTAAAAAGCTAAAAGGAAAGGCTATTTCTATTGTAGCTGTAGAACCATTAGAATCTCCAATAATAAGTCAAACAATAACATATAAACAAGTTAAACCTAACCAACACGAAATACAAGGAATAGGTGCTGGGTTTTATCCAAATAATCTAGACATCCATTATATAAATAAAGTAATTAAAGTATCAGGTAAACAAGCTATATTTAACACCCGTTTATTAATTAGTAAAGAAGGAATAATCTCTGGTATTTCATCAGGGGCTGTAACAGCAGCCGCAATAATAATACATGATAAACAAACCATAAAAAGAAAAGCTATTATTATATTACCATCTTCTGGAGAAAGATATATGAGTACAAAGCTTTTTAATAACTACTAATATAAAACAATAGAAACTAATAAAGACTTAATAGTATACAATCTATTTTCAGCCTGTCCAAATACTAAGCTATAAAAAGAATAAAATGCTTCATTAGTTACCTCCATTCCATATATAAAGCTATATGTATTTTGGATATGTTTGCCTATAATAGTTTTATTATCATGAAAAGCAGGTAAGCAATGTAAGAACTTAACGTTAATGTTTTTAGTCCTTAATAAAAGCAATATATTAACTTGATAGTTACGTATATAAAATACTCTTCTTTTCCATAACCTTTTACTTTCACCCATAGAAACCCAAACATCAGTATATATGAAGTTAATGCTATTAATTCCTACTCTAGAATCTTCTGTAAGTAAAACATTACCTCCAGCTTTTTGGGAAAGTAACTGGCACTTGCATATAAAAGACTTCAGGGGCCAAATAGTTCTCAAAGATAATAAATATATAGTTAACCCAGTTAATAATGAAGCTTCTAATAAAGAGCTACATATATTATTACGAACATCACCTACATATACGAGTCTAACTTTACTATAGATATAATAGTTATAATATTCTTTTATAGTTAATAAGTCTGCTAATAATTGTGTTGGGTGAAAGCTATCAGTTAACCCATTTAAAACAGGAACTATAGAATGCTTAGCTAATACTTTAATAGCTTTATGTTTATGACCTCGATATTCAATAGCATCATATATACGACTAAGAAAACAAGCAGAGTCTTTTATCGATTCTTTATGTCCTATTTGATTTCCAAAAGGACCTAAATAAGTAATATTAGCACCATAATCAAAAGAAGCTACTTCAAAAGAACATCGAGTACGAGTAGAATCTTTTTCAAATATTAAAACAACCTTTTTATCATAGAGATGCTTTTCTCTTTTTACTATGGTTTTATCTTTTTTAAAATAACAAGATAACCTTAATAAATAAGTTAACTCTAAAAAAGATAAGTCACTTAGCTTTAATAAACAGCTATCTTTTAAACTAAACATGGTTTCCCCCCCCTCCCCCAAAAAGAATAGTTTATTTAGCAGCTAATATATATGTTGGAATAATGGTTTATGGCAGGTCATAGCAAATGGTCTAACACCAAACATCGAAAAGCTATAAAAGATATCAAAAAAGGAAAAAGGTTTACAAAGTTAATAAAAGAGCTTGCTAATGAAGTTTCTAATGGTTCTAATGGAATTTCCATAAACAATAATCAAAGAATAAAAACAATAGTAAACAAAGCAGTATCAAATAATATACCAAAAAAAACAATAGCTAAAACTATAATACGTAATACTAATATCTATAATGAAAAGCTACTAAAGAACCTAAAAGCCTCAGTCTATGAAAACTATGGTCCAGGAAAAGTTGTAATAATAATATGCTCTTACAATAATAATGAAAAAGCTACTAAAGAACCTAAACCATATAATAAAAGCTATGCTGAAAACTATGCAGGAGATCTTTTAGCTACTACCTATAATTATCTGTATAAAGGAATAATAGCATTACCCTTAAAACCTATTCATGAAGTAATACCCATAGCAATAGAATCTAAAGCTGAAGATATTATAATATATAAAACCCATATAGGATTCTATACTAACTTAAAGCTATTTAATAAAACAAAAGAATATATAAAAGCTAAAAAGATTAGCATATTAGAATCAAATATAATAATAACACCCTTAGCTAACATAAGAATAAATAAAGAAGATAAGTCCAAGTTGGTATTTCTTATTAAGAACATTATAAAAGCCCAATATAGAGTAATTCATAATGCTAAGTTCTAGCTAAGCTGTCCATATCCATAAACCTAACCTAAAAGGAGATAACCTAAATGAATGCTAAAGACCTTAAAGAGGAAGTATCTAAAGCTAAACCAACAACTAATGAAGAAGAAAAGATAAGGAAGTTAGAAGAGGAGCTAAACAACATAAAAGCCCAAGAAAAAGATAATATGCTGCGTATAAAAGCGGAGTTGGAAAATGTTAGAAAGCGTACTAAAAAAGATATTGAAAAAGCACATAAGCTTGCTCTAGAAGCCTTTACTGCTGACTTACTACCAGCTCTTGATAACTTAGAACGAGCCCTAGCTACTATAGATAGGTCTAATCAAGAGCTAAAAGCAACTATGGAAGGCATAGAGTTAACATTAAAAGCATTATTAGATATCACTCAAAGGTTTGGTATAAATGTAATTGATGAAGCAAATGTAGCTTTTAATCCAAATATACATCAAGCAATGTGTGTATTAGATTCAGCTGAAAGCATGTCTAATAAGGTTATTACAGTACTTCAAAAAGGGTATACTCTAAACGGAAAGCTAATACGTCCGGCAATGGTAACTGTATCTAAAGGAAAATAGATGTCTGGTTCTTCTGCTATATTAATCTCTATTAACTACCCAACTGGAAACCCCAAATGTATAAACTGAAAAGCCAGATTCGAAGACTATATGAACAGCTAAACCATTGGGACTTTCTTTATTATATAAAAAGAACCCCAGAAGTTTCAGATAATGAGTATGACTGTGCTAGGTCTGAGTTAATATATCTTGAAAAGAGTTACCCAGGCCTTTGTATTAAATCTAGAAGTGACCTATTTAAAAAGAAGAAACATATATTACCTATGCTTTCATTAAGAAGTTCTTATAATAAAGAAGATATCTTATTATTTGATAAACGAATTCGAAATAAGCTTAAAGTTAAAGCTGATGTTGTATATTATTGTGAACTTAAACTTGATGGAATAGCTGTTAGCTTATTATATAAAAAAGGTTGCTTAGTTAGAGGCTTAACTCGAGGTGATGGAATATATGGTGAGGATGTCACTTCTAATGCTCTTGTAATAGATTCTATCCCTAAACGACTAATAAATGATGGGTCTCTGCCTTATGTATTAGAATTACGTGGGGAGTTAGTTATGGCTAACTATGGGTTTAACTTATTAAATAAATTCTCTAATTATAAATGCAGATATTATTCCACTCCACGAAATGCAGCTTCTGGTTCTTTACGTCAGTTAGACCCAAAAGTCACAGCTAAACGGCCTTTAGCTTTTTATTGTTATGAAGGTCATTCTATATTACCAGGAAATAGTTCTTTATCTATTAGCCATAATGATAACTTAAATAATATAAGAAGTTGGGGAGTTCCAATATGTGAAGTTAAACGGGTTTGTGTAGGTATTAAAGAAGTTCTTAGGTTTTATGAAGAAGTAAAACAGATAAGGTTTATGTTAGGTTTTTCTATTGATGGTGTAGCTGTTAAAGTAGATTCTATAGCTCTTCAGAAGAAGCTTGGGTTTTCTACTAAAGCTCCTAAATGGTCTATAGTATATAAGTTCTCATCTGAAGAGAAAATGACTAAGCTGAATAAGGTTGAGTTTAGGGTTGGCAGGACTGGAATATTAACTCCGATAGCTAACTTTAGACCTGTTTCTATTTCTGGTGTTACTATTAGAAACGCTAGCTTACATAATATTAACTTCATTAACCGACTAGGTATTATGGCTAATGATACAATCATAGTTCGCCGTTCTGGAAATATTATTCCACAAGTTGTTAGCTGTATTCCTAAATATCGTTCATCTAATGCTAAACTGCTTGTCTTTCCTTTATATTGTCCTTCTTGTCATGCTTTTTTGAATAAGGTCTTAAATAAAGATAAGCTATATTTATACTGCCCTTCTGGTTTATCTTGTCCTAGTCAACTAAAAGCATCACTAAAACACTTTGTATCAAAATATGCAATGAATATTATTGGTTTAGGTGATAATATAATTAGTAAGTTAGTTGACTATGGTTTAGCTTTAAGTTGTTATGGTTTATATTATCTAAAAGAAAAGGACTTTATGAAAGCAAGTCTTATCGGGTTAAAGCAATCACAAAAGTTAGTATTACGAATAAGCAAATCAAAAAGGGTTCCTTTTTCTCGGTTTATTTACTCTCTTGGAATCTTAAAGGTAGGCAGGTTAACAGCTTTAACTATTTCCTCAGTATATAAGTCCTTGAATAGTCTTTTATTAGCTGATATTGTTTCTTTAGCTAGTATACCAAGTGTTAGTAAAAAGGCAGCAAGTAACATATGCGCATATATAAGAAACCATAATAATATAATAAGAGACTTAGTTAACTTATTAGATATCTTTTAGTTGGGGGGGGGAGGGGAGGAGCTGTTAGTTTAAGATGAGGTGTCCGAGTGGTTTAAGGAGTATGTTTGGAAGACATATATACGTATGTATCGAGGGTTCGAATCCCTCTCTCATCGGATGCATCCGTAGCTCAGTTGGTTAGGTAGGATTGGTAGCTTCATCTTTCACTAATCATGAACATCTATATTGGGGGGGAACTACGCATTAACCGCTATGTATTCGTATGGGCTTCTCAGGTTTATAATAAATGAGCTATAAGATCCCCTTAAACAAAACATTCCATCTGCCACATGCACATCCACACGGCATAGCAACAATAATGAACCACAACCTCAAGCTTCTTTTAGTTAAAGAAGTCCAGGAAAACCAAAGGATAGAAAGCTTTCTATCTTCAACACTAGGCGTCAGAACTGCTAGAAGTTGGACGCATAAGAACCTGAGAACAGGTAGAGTAGGAATTAACAATAACAAAGTTAAAGTAGGCCATCGTATCAAAGCTGGAGACTGCATAGCTATTCAACAACCTAACTTAAACCTAAATAATACCTTAACAAACGAAACGCACCAACTGTGTATTATATTTGAGGACGAGTTCATAATAGCTGTTGAAAAAGATAACAATATTCCAGTGCATAAAGGAAAAACCTGCGCAGTCGTTAGTTTAATAGATTCGATACAGAAGAACAATAACAACAGTTCCATAAAGCTAGCACATAGAATAGATCAACGTACGTCAGGCACAGTGATATTAGCAAAAACTAAACCAGCGTTGCTTAGCCTTCAAAGGCAGTTCGTAAAAAGCCAGGTGTTCAAGAAATACTATGCTAGTGTTGCAGGTTCCTGGTCTGATAAATGGACACAGATACAAGATATTAGAGCGCCCTTAACAAAAGAGCTAGACTCGTATACCAAGAAGGTTTTAGTCCATCGTTCAGGTTTTCCAGCGCATTCAATAATTCAATGCCTGAAAGTATGGAGAAGATACGCTTTACTTATCGTAAACCTAGAAACAGGACGTACTCATCAAATTAGAATTCATTGTAGTCATTTGGGGTTTCCAGTTCTTGGAGATATTCGGTATGGTCGCCAACCTTTCTCAAGAACCAGGCTAATGTTACATTCCACTGTTCTTTCGTTTAAACACCCAATATTAGGTTCAAGACTAAAGCTTCTTTCACCACCTCCTTTAAATTACACATTGTTTTTAAGAACCCTAAACCTAAGGAATTAGCTATGGCCGTACAAAAGAAAAAGAAGTCTCCATCTAAAAGAAATATGAAACGGCTTCAAAAGAAATGTAAACACCCCACAGTTTCTACTGCCAATAACTCCAAGACTCACTTACGTCACTACAGCTCCTCAGGTCTCTACAGATACAAATAGCACTAGCATAAACTACTCCTAAAGCTGTGCATTTAACAAAAAGCGAACCGAGGTCATCCAACCTTTTCTCATCTTTTAACCTTAACATAGAGCATAGAGATGTACAACGGATTCCTTAAAAGTACTACCATCATTATAGAACATAATCATTCAACGTTCTGCTTTCCTTCAATGTACAAGCTTGGTAAAACATACGGAACTCTCATTAACTTCCTACCTTCCTTTCTACAAGTGTCTTTAGTTTCAATACTAACCCTAAGCATTGGAAAAAGCCTCAACAACAAACACATCAGCCACTTAATACGATGGTTTCCTCTTTCTAGGAAATATACAAAGATCCCATTCGTTCACTCTAAAGTAACTATTCAAGATCTGTCTGGAGTTCCGTTATCTGCTTTCATTACTAATGCTACAACAAAAGTAAAACAACTAAATGAAGTTAACATTCTTAGTAGGTCACATTCCTTATACTCAAGCTCTAATCCTAAAACTAACCATAAGTCTGTATCTATTCTATCTTGGAATATTAGACCCGAACATACAACAAAACACTCACGCAACAAAAAGCTTAATAACATACAGCTACTCTGTTCAGATTCAGAAATCGGTTCTAACGGATGTTCTACCAATAACAATGGCATAGGCTTCAGTAGTTGGAGAACAAACAGCTTAGGTTCAGAAGCTAGTATGTTCATGTTAGAACAACCAACCAACCAACTAACCAACTCCAACCCTCACTTCACAGGCTACGTCGGAATGGAATTAGTTGGTAAAACCCAAAGTAACAGCTCATCAGTAGAACTAGCGTTAACAATTGCTGAGTCTTTAAGGAAAGCTAATCCATCTGGAAACATAGTAGAGCTCATTGGTAAAGAATCACATTGGTTAACACTCCAAGATAGGTTTATTGCCTCAGGATTAGTGTTGGAATATGGGACTTTATTTGGGGTTTTTGCCTTCAACAACAAAGCGTTTAACTACATACTGAACGCTGGTAAAGATAAAGATGAACCACTAGCACTAGCAAAGATTCTAAAAGCTCAGAGGTTATTTGGAGTTCCTGAAAGAAATGGCATACTATGTAGCAACCCTTTAACCGTAAATCTAAGCTGGTAAGAGCTTTTGATGTACACCAAAGACAAAGCTTCTCACCAACTGTTCTCCATGTTGCGAATATATGGATTCTGGGTGAAACTGCATGCCTTCTATTGGTAGCACTTTGTGTTTTATTCCCATTATTTCTCCAGTTGGGGTCCATGCTGTAATAACTAAGGAGTCAGGTACAGAGCTTTTATCTATAACAAGTGAGTGATATCTAATAGCGTAGAAACCCTGGGTCACATTACTAAATATTCCTTTATTGCTGTGGTATATTTTACTAAGCTTCCCGTGCATTATGTTCTTGGATTTTAATACTACGCTACCAAAAGAAACTCCTATTAGCTGATGTCCTAAACAGATTCCCAAAAGTGGAATAACAGTATGTAACTGATTGAAAAGCTTCTTAACTGTTCTGAGATTTGATGGAGAACCTGGGCCTGGAGAAAAGCAAACGACAGTAGGATTCATTGCTAATAAGTCTCTGAAAGAAACCTCATTATTCCTAACCACACTGACAGCTTCTCCTATTCTTCTGAAACAGGAAACCAAATTGAATGTAAATGAGTCTTGGTTATCTATCACTACTATCGTCATATATGGATAGTGCTTCCCCCTGCTATTTTATTAATACAGCTTAGAATAGCAACCACTTTGTTTTCAGTTTCCTTAACTTCACCCACTGGCTTTGAATGAAATACTATTCCAGCCGCAGATTGTAGATAGGTTCGCTGTTTGTGGATAAGGCTTGTTCTTATGGTTATAGCAGTTTCGATGTCATTGGTTGAAATGTATCCGATTGTCCCTCCATAAAAGCTTCGCTTCATTGGTTCGAGCTTATCAATTATATCCATAGCTTTTAGTTTTGGGGTTCCTGTGACAGTACCAGCAGGAAAAGCAATCTTTAGTATATCCATGGTTGAGTTACGGTTTATCTTGCTTTTAACGGTGCTAACGATATGTTGAACGTGCGAGTATTTCTCAATGCTCATTAGATTAAAACAATATACGGAGTCATAAGTAGAAGCTATGCCTAATTCGTTCCTTGCTAAATCAACCAGCATTACATGCTCAGCTATTTCTTTTAGATCACTTCTTAGCATAGCTTCAAACCTTAAGTCTTCGTTAACAGTCCTTCCTCTAGGTCGGGTTCCGGCTATAGGTTTGATAATTGTAAGGTAACCTTGTCTTTGAGTTGTTTGTTTAATCTGTATTTCAGGGGAGATACCTAGTACATCGAAGAAGCCATATCTTAACAAGAACATATACGGCGAAGGGTTAATTGCCTTCAAGCTCTTGAAGAACTGTAAGACATCAAACCTGGCTTGTTTAACAAACCTTCTGCTAACTTGTACTTGCATTAGTTTACCTTTATGTATGTATGTAACAGCCTTTGTTACTAAACCTAAATACTTCGTACGTACAAGGGTAGTGAAACCTTTCTTGGCTATACGCTTAAGAAATATTAGAGTTCTTGATGGTGTTACATATATTATTTTAACGACACACCTCAGCTTCCTAAGGTTTAAAAAGTACTGACTAGAAAATAGACCACAGTTGCTTTTCAGTTGTATTGATGTTTGATAAGTTAATACAAGAGCTTTTGTTAAATACATCATTACATCAGGCACACCGATTGAATCTTTTTTATTAAATAGGTCTGTACGCTTCCTAAAATATCTAAACAGGTCGTATCCAAAGTAACCAAAGCATCCAAAGTCAGATACAAAATGGCCGTGTTTAGTACTTTTGATATTGGTGTTAATAAGGTTGTTTTTCAGAAATGCATGAGGTTCTCCAAAAGACTTTCTAACGAGCTTATTAAGGAAATAAAGACTGTTTGTGGTTTCACGGTGTTCAATTGTTACCCTGTTGAAAACTCCAATGAATGAACGGGCGTGTTTAACTTCAAATATATAGCTATTGGCATCACTAAAAGAAATGCTGGTTCTACAATAGGTTTTTAGTAAACTCATGCTATATCCTGTTACAATTCCTAACATCGGGATGCAATAATGACCCGCTGTTACAGCCTTTTCTCTATCTACTACGAAATAGTTCAACATTTGTTAAGATATTAGGTTAACATACTTCCTATCTGTAGCATAGCTAATAAAACTCCGTCTTTTATTGGTTGTTCTTCTATAGGTATTCTCAGTCTAAGCAAGCCAGTAGTAAAAGCCAGTAGTAAAAGCCAGTAGTAAAAGCCAGTAGTAAAAGCCAGTAGTAACATACTCTCCTATTCTTTAACACTATGGTTGTCTACATATTAACAACAATAACCCCGGAAAGGGAGGTTGGTGCAATGATAAATACCTGGGAAAACCCTAAGGAAAGCTTCAAGGTTTGTTAATGCCTATATGACAGTCTTTACTAGAGTGCCAAATGCTGTATTAACAGGCTGGTCTAATAAATATATGCTGGGTGCATTGGAGAAGCTAACAGAAACTAAACTCGGAACTGAGAACAGCAACTTCTTTTTAACAACCGTACTGCGGAACCTAATTGTTACAATCTTTGAGAATGTGGAGAACCATGAACTACCTTTTTACTTGTGCTTTATGTATTTCTTGTCAGTTAACGGTGTCCCCGCTCCCATATTGAATAGCAATGTAGAAGAAATACCAGTTGTTCAGTGGAATGGTAAGCCAGTAGCAATAACTTTAAAGCTCATTGGAATTACTCAAGAAGAACCGGGGAACCCACATATGCTAGAAACAGGAAGAGCATTAGCAACTTTGCACCACATTAGTAAAAAGCATACATTCTTCAATGCTCGAGCTTACAGTATTAGCTGGGTTAAAGATAAGATCTCCAGTTATGCATGCATTGTTCCCTTTGGTAAAAGATATGTGTTTGAGTATAGGGCTTCAATGCAGTTGTTTTACTTCTTAGCGGTTGGCTATAAAAGGTTGGATGATGGAGCTTGTCATGGAGATCTATTTAAAGATAATGTGACCTTTGAACAGCTGTTTCATATGCATAGTCAGAGGCTAAGCGGATGTTTTGATTTCTATTTCTCAGGACAAGAAAAGCTGTTGGTTGATGTAGCCATAGCTTTAAACACTTGGTGTACATGTAGTAATGGAATTCTAAATGTGTACGATACTGTAAAGTTAATGCACTCATACCAAGTTATTAAACCTCTGAAGCTCAGAGAAAAAAAGAAGCTGTTGGTTACGTTAGAAGTGATGGCCTTTAGGTTTTGGCTTTCAAGGGTTGGAGGCTTCTATAGGAAAAAGATAACAGATGCAATGAACCCATACGATCCTGACTGCTTTAGGTTTAGGTTTAGGTTAACAGCTAGAGAATTGTATTTGAAGTGTTATGGGAGTGTTTACCAAGATGGTTCATCATAGTATTGATGGCTTTTAGTGCTTTTAGTGCTTTTAGTGCTTTTAGTGCTTTTAGGTCTTTGGAGGGGGAATAGAAGTAGCTAATGGGTTCTACTCCAACTTCAACTGCTTTTCCTTAGCCTATAGAGACATAATAGACTATAGATACAATTCCAATATAGAATGCCTTTTCAAACTACAATGAACTGCTGTTAGTGCTAAAACCTGTCTGTATACGAGAGGGGAGAGAGAAGCTCTTTAATAGCTATAGCTGTTAACTCTCTCCTCTCCTACCTTCTCCTAATAAACCAACCTTTAGAACCATAACTTGTTTAACGTGTGCAACACAAGGAAACATGAACCTCAACCTTCGAACACGCCTTTGTGTTAAGAAACTGTATCGACTACCAATCATAGTTCGAAGTGAGTCTTTTAGCTTTAAAGCCTGGGCTGTCTCCAGAATAACCTTAACTTCCCTTATGGACTTGCTATGCTTTAACAGCAGGACAGTCTTTGCGCCATTGGCAGAATGGGTATCAAGCAGTAGTCCGCATCTTTTGAATAGATATTGAACTATCATTTGCCGTTCTGAACCAAACGTACTTTCAGCTGAAATGCCTAACCTCTTTATGGATCTGTAGCTAATGTACCTAAGTAACCTTACTAACCCAAAGTGATGTAATTGTTGAAATACTTTGAACACTATGTTTGAATTCCTATTTAAAACCTCTAAGAGTAAGCGTTCAAGGTTTGAAGCTTTTGATATGTCCATGCTTGGAGTGTTAGTAGCTAGCAGGCTGCTAGCATTTCTTACTTGGTAAGAACCAGCTTTGAAAAACTCTTCCAGTACGTTATTCTCGTTTGTCGCAATAATGATTCTTCTTATTGGTAAACCCATAGTTCTTGAAATGAAACCTGCAAAAGCATTTCCAAAGTTTCCAGATGGAATAAGATATGTTGTGTACTCTTTTGGAGCAATGGTTACTCGATAGTAAGAAATGAAATAATACGCAGTTTGGAAAAGCAAGCGAGCCCAATTTATAGAGTTGGCTGTTCCGTTGTTACTTCGCTCCCTACATAACAAGCGTTTAACAATATCCTGACAGCAATCAAACTTACCGTTGATGCATATGTTAAATGCTTTCTTCGATAGGTGGCTGTACATCTGTTCTGCTTGATATTCGGAAATGCCTTTAAGTGGTGAGAAAACGAAAAGCCTTGAACGCTTGCAAAACTGAAAAGCTGTGCACGCCGAACTACCAGTGTCTCCAGAGGTGGCGCTAATAATGTTAACGTTGCTGTTACTACTGCCAACCATAAACTCAAAGAACGCACACAATAACTGCATGGCAATATCTTTGAATGAGAGAGAAGAACCATTAGATAACCGAAGTATGTATATTGGAACGTTAGAGATTGGTGCAACCCCGACTGGACAAGAAGCTGAATGTCTGTTGTAGTAGCTTAAGGGAAACCTTTCGTTGTATACGGTCCTTACTAGCTTTCTTATAACTGAATACGGTACGTCACTGATGAACCATCTAAATATTCTAAAAGCCAACTCTTGGTATGTAAAGAACCTCCATAGACGCTCTTCAATATGCAAGCTTGAGTAAGAGGTTGGCACATATAAACCACCATCGCTAGCCAATCCCTTTAACAATACATTTAAGAAAGAACGTAACCTTTCTTCTTTGTTGGAACCTCTCGTCGAATGATATAGCATTCTATAATAGTGTTCTATAGTTTGTGATGTAACCTCTGAAAGAGACAACAGTACGTTTGAAGTTTCTTTCGAAAACGTTTTTCAAGACCATAATAACTTCTAAACGTTTATACACTCCAAAAGCACTAAAAGATATTAAGTTAAGCTTTCTCTTTAAAAGAATGTTCAGAGTTTCTTTGCATTCTTGGAATGATGTATTTAAAGTACGAACATAGAAACCGTTTCTTGAAGTTGAAATGGATCTGTATGGGAGAGTTAAGATTCTTGTTGGATAAGAGGAATTCCCGTTCCCATAGCGAATAGATTCAACGTCTGAAATGATAGCTGAAGCTGTTGGCTTTGTGCCAGCTCCTTTACCAAATAACCACAACTTACCAACACAGTCTCCAGCCACAAGTATAACATTAGTTGTGTCCTCAGAGATCCAGAAAGGCCAGCTAAGTGAAACAAAGCCTGGGAATGTGGCACACAGAGCCTTCTTTATGGTTAAAACAACAGACATCAGTTTAAAGTTTAAGCCTAGTCTTTTACCATATGCAATATCCTGAAGGTTTACGTTTCTTATGCCTTCAGTATATATGTAACGAATAGTTACGGTTGTTCTTAAAGAAATGTAATATAGAATTCCTGTTTTCTGTGTCGAGTCTATCCCATCAATATCGCATACATTGTCTGACTCAGCATAGCCTCTTTGAGATGCATCCAATAAAGCTCTTTTTAAAGAAACACCCAACCTATGCATTTGCGCTAAAGTCCAGTTGGAAGTGCCATTCAAAACACCTGCCACATAGCTAATCATGTTTCCAACAAGCCCTTTCTCAAGAACACTTAGGATTGGAATGCCTCCTGCCACTGATGCTTCAAGCAATATGTTATTGTAGGTGTGTCTTAGTTCAAAGTTGTAACAGGCAATTAACGTTTTATTGGCTGTTACTAAAAACCTTTTTTTGTTTAAAGAATTGAACAATATATATCGAGCAACACATGAACCTCCAACAGCTTCAACCAGTACATACATTCGGGGTTCATTTAGTGGAATCTTTTGCGTTGAGTTAACATTGATCTTTGTAGCTTTAGTTATTCTTCTGGTTAATATAACGGCTATTCTAAGATCTAAACCTAACCTGTTTCTGATTATGACACTATTCTTGTACATAGTTGACATAACTCCCCTCCCAACCGTTCCTAGTCCAAACAAGCATATGCAAGAAACCTTAGTCATGTTCCTCAATGTCTAACTAGACGAATGTGCGGTTGTTATTGAATCTGTGGTTAAATAATGAATTCAATAGTGATCTCAGCCACAGCTAAACTATTGGGGTTTGTTCGAGATAACCCGTTCTACTTCTTTTGTCTTCTATACATTCCATATTATCCCGGCTTTTGTGGATTCTCTTCTAACTGGTTGCTATGGTTGTCTAAGAATCTTGATGCATACATTGACTGCAACGTGGTTAGTTATTGTTATTTTAACGAAGTGTTCACCTAGTCTCCTAAATACGGTAGGCATGTAGAGTTGATCTCTCCAAACGTAAACATTAAACTTCCTTAATAGAAAAAGAACGTCAGTTTCTTTAACGGACTCAAACAGTTCACCATTATCTTTAGCTGTTCTCATATAAAGTAAGTAAGATGGAAATCTGTAGGGTTGGTCAATAAGAAACATGTGGTCGATATCTTTATTCGGACTTATTACTTGTATATTGAAAGGTGTTGTATATTTGTGAGGTAACAGAAGGTTTCTAGCATAACCGTTTTTAACGTACACAACGGCTCCTATGACTCCAAGATTTCTTAGGTTTTCTAGTAGGATTACTTTCATTGGTTTCTATTCGGTTCTTTGTTTATTAAATGCAAGCTGGTGTAGGGAAGTAATGAAAGAAACCTTGCTCGTTTGATTGCAGTACTTAACTGCCTTTGGAACCGAGTCTCAGTACCTGTTAGTCTTGAAGGAGTGATTTTACCGAAGCTAGTGACGAAAGCTCTTAGAGTTTTAATGTCTTTGTAGTCTATATGTTTGAATTTGGAACAGGTGAAGTAGCAAGCTTTCTTCTTTAATGTTACCCCGTTCTTAACATTGGTTGTGGGTTTAGGTTGCTTTTTCATTCTTTTTGCTCTTGTGAAAGGTTATCGTTTTCTATGGACTTTATAAACGCTGACTTGCAGGTTGGTTTGTATTTACGCTTCACAATAAGATACCTTAATAACATACGACAATGTTTGAGTTTAGTGGTTAGCTTAGCTAAAGAATCACAAGAGCATTCGATGTTCATACAGTAAAAATAAGCTGTGGAGTTGTTTTTAATGGCATAAGAAAGGTTTTGTTTGCCCCAACATTCATACCGATGCACCAAACCACCTACAGAAAGAACAGTTCCACTCAACTCTCTGAAAAAAGAAACCGACTCCTTATTGTTTACTGCGTCCATTAGATATACTATTTCGTAATGACTCACTTTGATATACGCTCTTCCAGTTGTTAATTGAGGTTTAGATATTGATGGGGGGCTTTTTAAGGGGAACCTACTATAGCATAACCGAACGTTCTGCTTTTAGCTTTGAATCATTTTGGTTTATAACAGCTTTAATTGGTTCCCCTCCCATACAAACCCAACGATGTTCCTAGCTAATATTCTTTACCAACTATTCCTAACTGAGTTCTTCATTAGAAACCCAACGTTAGCTTTATAGGATCTTCTAAAGATTCTTTAACTGTTCTTAAGAAAGAAACAGCATCTTTGCCATCTATCAATCTGTGGTCGTAGGATAATGCTAAATATATCATAGGTTTAACTTCTACTTTATCGAACAAAACAATGGGACGCTGCTCAATTGAATGAATTCCTAATATTGAAGATTGAGGTGGGTTTATTACTGGTGTTGATAACAAAGATCCAAATATGCCTCCGTTAGAAACTGTGAACGTGCCTCCACTTAGCTCTTCAATAGTAATCCTGTTGTGCATTGCTTTTGTCATAAAGTTAGAGATATTCTTTTCAATTGTATGTATGCTCATTCTTTCAGCGTTTCTTAGAGTTGGAACAATTAACCCAAGTGGGGAATTTATAGCTATACCGATATCTTGAAACTCATGATACACTATAGAATCGTCTTTGACTGAAGCATTCAGGATAGGATATTTCTTCAGTGCAATTGAGGAAGCTTTTACGAAAAAGCTGGTTAAACCTAACTTAACGCCATGCTTTTTGGTAAACTCAACCTTGTACTTTTCTCGAAGCTTAATGACTGAACTCATATTTACTTCATTGAAAGTGGTAAGAGTTACACTTGCTTTTTGAGCTCGAAGTAACCGTTGGATTAAGCTCTTTCGTAATACAGACAAAGCTACGTATCTTTCTATTCTGTGGTTTCTTGTCTGATTGCAAAAGGAAGTATGAGTTGCTTTTGTATTTAAGCTAAGGTTGTTTGTATTTCTCAGTCTTTCGGTAGTTCGCATATAGGTGTCAGAAGAGGTTGGTTTAGCAGAAAAGCTTTTAGTTTCTATTACTGCCAGAGTTTGACCACTGTGCACTACTTCTTTTTCAGGAACCTTAATTATCTTAATCAGTCCATTAACTTCAGAAGGAACATC
This sequence comes from Candidatus Tremblayella phenacoccinincola, assembly GCF_009805595.3. Lineage (GTDB taxonomy): Bacteria > Pseudomonadota > Gammaproteobacteria > Burkholderiales > Burkholderiaceae > Tremblaya > Tremblaya phenacola_D. Next base: position 80,434 of record NZ_VMQO03000001.1, read on the forward strand.
TAAAACAACTTTGTCTGTCTCCAACTCAAGCAGGCTATCTCCCTTCTTAACATATTGTCCTTCATGCTTTCTCCATTTTAGAACAACAGCTTCTGATACAGACTCTGCAAACTGTGGAGCTTTAACTTCAATCTCGGTAGTATCCATATTTATCCCTCTTTAACCGAATGTTGAAAGCATTGCTAGTAACGAAGTGACTTTGAAACCTGAACTCAACATCAAATCCTAATGCGGTTGAAGCAGAGCTTTGAACACCACAATAAACAACTCTATTCTTAACCACGTAGCGAATATATGGTTCAATGAAATACCATATTCCCTGATTCTTAGGTTCATCTTGTACACTCAAAACCTCACAGATTGATATGTATTGTTTTGGTATACAATGCTTAGGAAATGGATACAGCTGCTCCAGCCTGATAATAGAGATCCTGTTAATACTAAACCTGTGTTGATAGGCTGCTAGTTGGAAATAGATCTTCCCTGAACATAACAGCAGTCTCCTTAAGTGTTCATACCTTACATTGTACTTCTCCTCCACAATAGTCTTCCTAAACCTATTAGCTGTGAAGTCAGAGATGGTAGACCAAGAAGCCTTAAGTCTAAGTAAGGACTTAGGGGTTAATATTGTTAATGGTCTTTTAACTTTCCTTGACGTCTGTTCAAGAATGACATGAAATAGCTGCGCAGAAGTGGTAGGATGTACAACCGTAATATTATTGCTTGAGCATAGTTGCAAAAGCCTCTCAAGTCTTGCAGATGAGTGCTCTGAACCCTGACCTTCCTGACCATGCGGAAGATATAACACTATGTTTGAACTCTGACCCCACTTAGAACCACCAGAAGCAATAAACTGATCAAGCAGGACCTGCGCACAGTTGATAAAATCTCCGAACTGCGCTTCCCAGATCACCATCGCATAAGACTTAACCAATGAATAACCGTACTCAAAACCTAGAACTGAGCCTTCGGACAGTGGAGTATTTATAATATGTATTCTACCTTGAAGTGACGATATGTTTTGTAAAGGAGTATAAGCTGGAATACCTTGAAAACTCTGATTATAAACTACTGCATTTCTGTGCATAAAGGTTCCTCTTGAAACATCTTGGCCTGATAACCTTATTGGAATTCCTTTGTTTAAGACTAAAGCATAAGCTAAATGTTCACTGGAATTCCAGTCTAGAGAAGCGCTTGTTTCTATTACCAGGTGTCTGTTTAAGAAGCTACGTTTTAAGAGTGGATGGAGACTAAACAATTGAGGAAGCCTAACTAACTTACCTAGCAACCATTTAAGTTCTTCTGTTAAAGCTATACAATTGCTGTTAACTCTGATGCTTTTGAAGATATGTATTTTTCTTATGCGTGGTTGCACTGGCTTTTGGGTTTCTAAAGAGACTAGGTAATGCTTTCTTACTTTTAAAAAGGTTTCGGTTGTGGCTGGTTCCTCGTTTGATATGAACTGTAGGTAAGTCAGGTTGATGGGCTTGTGTGCTTTTATAGAACTGTACATAAGAGGTTGTGTTATTTCTGGAGTGTCTTGTTCATTGTGACCCAACCTCCTAAATGCAATGATATCTAAGACTACGCTTTTTAGAAACTTCATTCTAAACATTAGCGCAAGCTTTGAAATAAGAACCACAGAGTCTGGGTTGTTTCCATTCACATGAAATACCGGCGCTCCTATTGTTTTGAGATGTTCGGTGCAAAAGGTAGTAGAACGAGTTTCTTTAGGTTGAGCCGTAAATCCTATTTGATTGTTAATGACTATATGAATTGACCCATATGTTCTGTATTGTTTAATGCCTGAAAAGTTTATAGCTTCGGACACAACTCCTTGTCCTGTTATTGCCGCATCTCCATGTATCTGAATTGGAAGGACATATTCATTCTTTTTCTTAGGTGTGTTTATAGTATTTAGTTTAGCTTTTGAGATGCCTTCAACTATTGGGTTAACTGATTCTAGGTGTGAAGGGTTATAGACCATTGTTAGCTTTAAACTATTCTTATGGACCATACGGGACACACAGCCAAAGTGATATTTAACATCAAAGCTTTGAATATAGTCTTCTTTGTGTTGAAGCGAATGTACAAAGAATCTGTTTGTTGCTTCGTGATATAGGTTAATTAATATGTTAAGTCTTCCCCGATGTGCCATACCAACTACGATATCTGTAATCTTCGACTTGGACGCAAGGCTTATTAGGGAGCTTAATAGGACAACAACAACCTCGGAGCCTTCAATAGAAAACCTCTTCTGACCTACATACGTCTTAGCAAGGAGATTCTCCAGTTCATATGCTTTCGTTAGAATAAATAAGATACTTTTCTTTACGTCTAGGTTCAAGCTTAATCTATTCAGTACGGGTCTTTCTAAAGTGCGGTGTATCCACAAGCGTTTAATGCTATTTATATGAGAAACTTCAGGATATATTCCATGGCAATAAGAGCTTCTCAGAAAACCTAAAGCTAACACATTTGGAAACAAGTCTTTGCTGTTTAATGGTTCTAAGTTCCTAAGTGTGTTATTGAAGCCTCTGTACAGCTCTATTGTTCTGTTAGCGTTATACATTTTGGAAACGTCTGAGAAATAGATATTCCAACAGCCAGAGAGCGAATGTGGGTTATTAGTATATTTACGATACAGTAACTCAATGTATTTTATATTTTCAATGGAAGAGTCGGTCATTAAGTTAAGCTGGGTTTATTAGATGCGTATGGTTGAAACGTGAACTTGCGATACAAGCTCGCATAGGCTTATGAGTCTTTAATGGGGGGGGGGAGTTGTTTTAACAAGCTCTTCGGTTGGTATAAAAGTGAGCTTTGGGGTATCTTTTAGGTTTACTCTTGCATACAGTGTTCTACATATTGTTTTGGAATAAAGAGCTAGTATTCTTGCTACGTTGCTTTTATTACCAAATAAACTAGAGAAGCTAACAATAAGTCTTTTACGGTCTTTGGATAAGATTATTCTCTGTGCAGTTATAATATTGTCCCTTAATTCTTCGGTGTGTGTTAGGATATTTAATAACTCGTACTTTAGCCTGCTAATGCTTCTTTTGTAAGAGTGAGCCCTCTTTTTATGTTCAAATGTCATCAGAAACTAAGCTAAAAGAAAACCTCAAGCATGTCACCAACATATAGTTCTTGTAGGGTTTTTAGCACTACCAAAACTCCGCACTCAGAACCCCTCTTAACTTCTTCTACTGGAGTTTTAAAAAGTTTTAAAGTACGAACCTCGCATATTCCAACTTCCTTACCGTTTCTTGAAACTATGGTGCTTTTCGATCTTTTCAAAACACCAGCTTCTACTATGCAACCTAAAATTGCTTCGTTGCCTGAAACATTAAAGACTCGCTTAACTGTTGCTTTTGCTTGTGGTTTGTCCCTGCTTTCAGGCTTTGATTGAAAACCAACAGACCGTAAGTCTTCTGCTAGCTCATACACAGTTCGAAAGCTTTTAATAATAACTTTGCGTTCTTTGGATAGCTTTAGGATTCTGGAATTAGGTTTTATTCCTAATGTGATGATAACTGCTCCAGATATGGCAGCCATCCCTATGTCACTTTCGTACACTAAACCTACGCTTTTGTGGATCACTTTTGCTGGTATGTTGTTTGGTATGTTGTTAATGGTATTAACAGCAGCTTCAATCATTCCATAAGTCCTTGACTTAACGATGTAGCGAAAGCTGTTATTGTCAGTGGTTCTTAACATATCGAACATGGTTTTTATGTTAACACACTCAGGCTCTTCAGGTTTATTATTCAATATGCATTTGCGCTGTGTTGCAAGGTCTTTGGCAGCTTGTTCTGTTGGCACTACTATGAACTTAGCACCTGGTTTAGACGGAGTAGGTAAGCCGTAAATGTTAGCCGGTGTAGCTAGTGACACTCTTTCTATACGTTTGTTATGTTCATCGTATGCTAGTCTAACTCTACCGTAGTCACTGTTAAGTAAAACTATGTCTCCGAGGTTAAGAGAACCAGCCTGAACTAATATAGTTGTGCATATGCCCATAGTTGGAGTTACTACTGAATTAATAACTGTTCCTCTTGCTGGTATATTAACTAGTGTCTTTAGCTTATGTGAAAGCTTTGTTCTTTTGGCTTCTACATGGATTGAAGTCATCAGGTTTGGCACACCTATTCCCTTCTTGGCTGATAAATACACCAACTTCGAGCCATCAGCGTTTAGTTTAGACTTGCTGTCAAGGCTTGAGAATATGTTTTTAACATTGGGTCTTTTGTCTATCTTATTAATTCCTAATACAACTGGTTTTCCAATAGCTTTAACGTTGGTTAATATCTTTTTGCATTCTTCAGTAACACCATCATCTATCGCAATTAGAATAACTACAATATCTGCTAGTTTTACCCCATAGTTTCTAGTCAGTTCAAATGTTACGTGGCCTGGAGTATCAACAAATATTAGTTTTCCAATTGGAGGTGTGATGGAGCTGTATGCGAAGATATCTTGTGTTATTCCTCCAGCTTCGTAGTTAGAAGAATCAGCATTCCTTATACGTTCTATAAGTGTAGTCTTTCCATGATCTACGTGACCTACAATAGCAACAACCAAGGCTCTTTTACCTATTCTGTTTATGCTTTCGTTTATGTTCTCCATTAGCTTGAGTAGGTTTCTTAAAATGACAGGTGTTAAGAACTATATTAGTAAATGCTCAGCTTCTTAAGAGACAATATGCAAGCTGTTTGAGGGTTCTGCCAAGATGTGGAGAGGGTGTGTGTGAAGAGGAGGAGGAGCTGGAAGGTAAAGCTAGGAAGGGGTTTGAGAGGAGGAAGAGTGTTTAGGTTTGTCTCTGTGTTGATGAAGAAGAAGGTTGATGATGGTGGAAGAGAAGGAGGGTGTGAGGGAGTTGGAAATAAATGTGTGTGAAAGACTGGGAGTGTGTGAGAGAAGAGGAGAATGAGAGAGGAGAATGGTAGGAGAAGAAGATGGGTATAGAAGATGGGTATAGAAGAAGAGAGATATAATAGGAAGCTCTTTCCCCAACAGGTGGTATGTCCATGCCTATAGCTGCACGCATTAGAACCTAGAACTACCAGGTATTTCATAGTGAAGACAACAGCCATAAACATAACCATAAGCATAACTTCAACTAAACGAATTAATGGTGAAGCCTCAATCAAAACCTTCCCCTTCTCTCCCTCCCCCCAAAACCTATAACAAGTCCTTCCTTTCCTTTCCTTTCCTTTCTACCTCTTTACTACTCTTCCTTTTCCCCCCAGGCTTCCCCCTCAACACATCCAATACATTTTACCTTCTTTCCCCTTCCTACCTTTACCTTCCCCCCCAATAGCACCACCAAATACCTTCAACACAACCCTGCGTTAAAAGTATAAACTAATATCAATAACCCTCAGCTTTTCCCACAAAGCCAACCAATGTACAACCTCTTAGTTCGTTAACTCAGCTGGTAGACCCACTATGAAACCAACCTTTAAGCTTAGACTACCGGTGTATCTGGATTATAACTCTACTACGCCAGCTGATTCTAGAGTGGTGGACAAAATGCTACCATTCCTCAGACACAAGTTTGGCAACCCAGCCTCACGTTCACATATCTTAGGCTGGGAGGCTGAAGCTGCTGTAGAAAAAGCTAGAGAGTTCGTTGCTAGTTTAATCAAAGCTTCCAGTAAAGAAATTGTATGGACCTCAGGTGCAACTGAATCTAATAACTTAGCAATTAAAACCATCGCTCTTTCAAACCTTAACAAAGGAAGACATGTTATTACTCTAAAAACTGAACACAAAGCCGTCCTTGACACCTGTAGATACTTGGAATCAAAAGGCTTCATTGTTTCCTATTTAGCAGTTAACAACAATGGTTTGTTAGACCTAAACCTACTGAACAAATGCATACAGCCTGATACCATCCTTGTAGTCATAATGTATGTTAACCATGAAATAGGGGTAATTCAGAATATAGAAAGCATAAGTAGCTTATGTTCAAGCTATGGAATTCCGCTTCATGTTGATGCAGCGCAAGCAGTTGGTAAAGTATCAATAAATACCTCCAAGACTCAGATCAACACCATGTCTTTAACATCTCACAAAGCCTATGGACCCAAAGGAGTAGGGGCTTTGTATGTTAACAAGGCTAATGTATTTAAGATTGAACCTCAGATGCATGGTGGTGGTCAAGAGAAAGGCGTACGTTCTGGAACTCTTCCAACACATCAAATAGTAGGAATGGGTGAAGCGTATCGGTTGATATACAACGAAGGCTTATCAGAGTTTAAGACCACAAAGCAGCTAAATGTTCATTTGGTTAAGGAATTAGTATCTATTGTTCAAGTAAACGTTAACGGAAGTTTAACATCTCGAATTCCACACAATATCAACATTAACATAAAGTATGTAGAAGGAGAAGCATTGATGATGTCGATGAAGAATGTTTGTGTTTCTTCAGGCTCTGCATGTACTTCTTCAGCTTTACAACCCTCATACATATTGCAAGCGATAGGCTGTATTCAAAACGTCCACAACTCTATTAGGTTCTCTCTAGGACGTTTCACTTTAGCTTCTGAGGTTGAATATGTGTCACAGGCTGTTATAGAAAAGATTAAAAGATTAAGACAGCTTTCACCACTTTGGAGTTAAAATGCTGTATAGTAAAAAGGTTTTACGTTATTATCACAGCAACAAAAATGTAGGCTCTTTCCCAGAAGGTGAAAACAACATTGGCACTGGGGTGGTTGGTTCGCCTTCATGTGGAGATGTTTTGAAGTTACAGCTAAAGATTGAGAATGGAGTTATTGTTGGTGCAAAATATAAAACTTACGGCTGTGGTTCAGCTATTGCTTCAAGTGCCTTGGTCGCTGAGTTAGTACAAGGAAAAACCCTAGAGCAAGCAATGGCCATCAAGAATATAGAGATAATTAATGAATTGGGTCTACCCCCAATTAAAACACATTGTTCGGTTTTGGCAGAGAATGCAATTAAGACAGCCATTACAAACTTCTATACAACAAACCCTAAAGATAAACCTAAAGCTAATTAAGAAATAATGTCACTACATTTTACAATGGAAGTAAGCCAATATGTTCGTTGTTTTATTAAGCCCTGGCAATACATAAGGATTAGGGTTTTTAAAGCTGGTTGTAATGGATTGTCTTATGAATTCAAAGCTGAGTCCAGAACCAGAAGGGAAGACCTAGTATTTTGTATAGATGGTGTTAGGATTCTGTTAAACCAAGACAGCCTCCCATGTTTCAAAGCTCTTAAGGTAACTGTTAGAAACGTTAGTCTTGGAATACGGATAGTGTTTGTGAATCCAAAAGCTACTTCAATATGTGGTTGTGGTAAGTCTTTAAGTATTAGTAGAAGCTAGCTGTTAAAGGTTAGTTGAGTAGTTTATTAGGGTTTTATTATTATTATTTGGATGATATGTGTGTATACGAGAGGGGAGAGAGAAGCTCTTTAATAGCTATAGCTGTTAACTCTCTCCTCTCCT
>NZ_VMQO03000002.1 GCF_009805595.3 Candidatus Tremblayella phenacoccinincola
ACAATTCCTGAACGAAACTTTAACTAGAATGTTTAAGGATGAAGAATATGTAAGCGAACGGCACCTACATTCTGCAACACTTAAAACAGACTCAGAAGCTGAATATTTGATAAAGTCTACATTGATAAGTCCGTTGTTAGATTTAATTGGAAAAGCTCTACATAAAATCCGTTGTAAACCAACTTGTTGTCTGTTTGAAGCTGGGGTTTTGTGTTGTAAGAACTTATGGAAGGATTCCTTTTGGATTTGAAGTAGGTTAGGAATATTATGCATGTAACTACTTTTGGTAAAGCTCTTTCTTTGGAACGCTAACGCTAGGTTTTCATTATTCATCATTCTACGTTTGCTTTAGCACCAACGGTTTCTATCTTGGTTTTAATTTCTTCTGCTTGCATCTTATTCAGATCTTTCTTTATCAGTTTTGGAACATTTTCTACAATGTCCTTTGATTCTTTGAGACCTAAACCAGTCACCTCTCTGATAATCTTAATGACAGCTATTTTGTTGTTACCAACAGCAGTTAGAATTACCTTAAGCTCTTTGCTATCAGGACTAACGTTAGGTTTTTGATCTTTGGAGTTTACATTAGGTTTCAAATTGGTTAGGCTATTTGAGATATTAAACCTTTTTGCGAGTGCTTCTATCAAGTCATTTAATTCTGTTACGGTCATTGATTCAATCTGTTTCAATAACTCGTCTTTAGACTGCACACTTCCTCCTATTTTGTTTTGTTGGTTATTGTTCTTAAGATGGTTAGAAACTTAACCACGAAAAGCTTTAGAACTAAATATAGTTTAGCTGTTAACTCGCTTTTGGTTGGGAGGTTGGCTATTCTGATGATATCTTCTTTTTCTATCAGTTGTTGGTTGTTTTGTATTGCAAACTTAACTTTGTTCGTATGGACATAGCCTGAGTCTTTGAGAAGCTGGGAAATAGCTTTTATGTCTTTACCATAAACATGCATTAACTGACCTGTAAGGTTAGTTCTCATTTCTTTAGTAAGCTTCAGGGTTTTCAACGTTGCTTTCAATAAGCTGTTAGGAAATACCTTTATACATATGTTCTGAGAAACTGTTTTAAGTCTAAGTTGAGTTAGCAGTTGAGAACTTATATTGCTGAAGTCACAAAAAACAACCAGCGTATGGATGCTCATTAGTTTTAATATTGCTGTTGCACCTGCTTTGTTCTTTTTAGAGATCTTCATTCGAGAAGTTCCAGATGTCAAAGATCCTTTAACGAACCTAAACAAATATGCATACCTTCGCTCATTGTACTAGAGAGTACTAACTTCTTTAGATAGCTGTTTGTGGTTACATTATTTGGTTTGAACCTTAATATTTCTCTGACTATGCGGGTTATGTTTTCACTAAGAATAAAGAAAGGAAAGCTTAGTTTACCTATTGAAACATTTATAGAACCCGACTTACTAGCGTGAAAACATGTCTTTCTGTTTATTAAACCTAAGGAGCTTTTGATGGAGTCTTTTGCAGTTATAACCTTTGTTGGTTTTAAGTCTGAGTAGTTTAATGTGGTCTTTAAGTTGTTAGGTATCAAAAGCACATGCAGTTTGCGGTTTATTATATCTCTAGGTTGAAAGCTTCTGTTCTCAACAACATATATTCCTGCTTTTCTGGCAGCATTGATGTTAAGCTCTGCGTATTTATGGCGTTGGGTTAGTCTTGGAACGGCTTGAATATGGACGGCTGCTAGTTGGGTTGGTTGATATGCTCCAAGCAGTTTAGAAGTATATATCATGTTGTGGTTAGCTTTAAAAGAATCATGCAACACAATGGAAATATCTACTGACTCTTCAAACCTCGAACTGAGCTTTTTCTTTATATGGTTAAATGCATCTATTATAGACCAAGTTTTATTCATAGTGTGTTCCGACTTTCACTTTGACTCTCATAGACTTTATGGTTCCTTTGATTGTTTTTATAGCTTTGACTAGGTTTAGCGTATTTAGGTCTCTGAGCTTTATTTCAGCAATGGTTTTTACGTCTGTATAGTCTATATAGGTTGTTTTAACGGAATGTATGGTTTCGACTCTAGCCAGCTTTTTAATTAAACTTGAGGTCAATGAAGTTCTTGTTCTGATCTTGAAGCTTTTGTCTTTCTGGATGCTTACAATTGTAGGCACTAATGTTCCTGTTTCTATGGGTTTTGTTAGCATGTTGAAGGTGTTACAGAACTCCATTATATTAACACCCTTTTGTCCCAATGCGGGACCAACCGGAGGACTGGGGTTTGCTTTTCCTGCTGGTATAATTAACCTCAAAGTGCATACTGGCTTTTTTGTATCCATGTGGGAGAACCTAGTTAGGATTGGCTGAGCTAGGAGAACAATCTTAAAACAGCTGAAATGAGGCTATCGTAAATGTATGAGGCTAACGAAACTAACGAAACAATGAACAGACTTACAGTAGCTTCTTCGACTGCCTTCCACCCCAAGCTTCTCCATCGGGTGCACAGTAGTCTTGTCAGGCTGAGATGTTCTTTCCTACTGTCAGCCTGTTCTAGCATAGAAAAAGGGGATCTCTTCCAACCCAACTCAACTCAACTCCAACTCCAACTCCAACTCCAACCCCAATGAAAGTATTCATGATAGCTTTCTGATTAGATATAGATACCCATATAACATGCTGTTCCATTTTTGGTTCCATTCTGAAGTCCTTATATCCATATAAGCTACTGGAACCCTCCTTCTATATTCATTCTTTTATATCCATCTATACTACTTCTATACTCATTCCCCCCCCCCTCTAACCAAACCCAAACCAAACTCTCAACACTCTCTATATACTTCTCTATATTCTAGCTCTATCTTCTACCACCCACATCCTCCCCACACTTTCTTCTGTTCGATTCTTCTGACAAATGCATACAGAGGAGCCTGACAATACTTACCTTTGCGTGGATCAAGCCCACACTATTCTCAGCGTAAGACCGTTTCACTCAACCTGTTCGGAATGGTAAGGTGTGGTTCCGATCTTCTGTGGTTGTCAGGCTTGTATTAGATATAGGTTTAAGCCTCACGGATCATTAGTATTGGTTAGCTAAACATATTACTATGCTTGCACACCCAACCTATCAACGTCCTAGTCTAGAACAACCCTTTAGGATAGAACCCTGGGATATCTCATCTTAGGACAAGCTTCCTGCTTATATGCCTTCAGCGGTTATCTTTTCCAAACGTAGCTACCGGGCAGTGCCAATGGTTTAACAACCCGTACACAATAGGTTTGTCCGTTCCGGTCCTCTCGTACTAGGAACAGCTTCCTTCAGATATCCAACGCCTACGGTAGATAGGGACCAAACTGTCTCACGACGTTTTAAACCCAGCTCACGTACCTCTTTAAATGGCGAACAGCCATACCCTTGGGACCTGCTTCAGCCCCAGGACGAGATGAGCCGACATCGAGGTGCCAAACACCGCCGTCGATATGAACTCTTGGGCGGTATAAGCCTGTTATCCCCAGAGTACCTTTTATTCGTTGAGCGATGACCCTTCCATACAGAATCACCGGATCACTATGACCTGCTTTCGCATCTGTTCGACCTGTTTGTCTTACAGTTAAGCACGCTTATGCCATTACACTATAAGTACGATTCCCGTCCGTAGTTAGCGTACCTTTGTACTCCTCCGTTACTCTTTAGGAGGAGACCGCCCCAGTCAAACTGCCCACCATACATTGTCCCTGATCCGAATAACGGAACAGGTTAGACATCTAAGCTGAAAAGGGTGGTATTTCAAGGTTGGCTCGGTACGAACTGGCGCCCATACTTCAAAGCCTCCCACCTATCCTATACAGATCGACTTAAATCTCAATGCAAAGCTACAGTAAAGGTTCATGGGGTCTTTCCGTCTAGCCGTAGGTAGATTGCATCATCACAACCATTTCAACTTCGCTGAGTCTCAGGAGGAGACAGTATGGCCATCGTTACACCATTCGTGCAGGTCGGAACTTACCCGACAAGGAATTTCGCTACCTTAGGACAGTTATAGTTACTGCCGCTGTTTACTAGGACTTTATTTGAAGGCTTTCACCTTCTCAATTAATCTTCTAGCACTGAGCAGGCGTCACACCCTATACTTCCACTTCCGTGTTAGCAGAGTGCTGTGTTTTTATTAAACAGTCGCAGCCACCATTTCATTGCAACCTCTTGAATCTTATGATGTTGTATCACTTATTCTCAAGGCATACCTTATCCCTAAGTTACGGTATCAATTTGCCGAGTTCCTTCTCCTGAGTTCTCTCAAACACCTTAGAATATTCATCCTGTCCACCTGAGTTGGTTTGCGGTACGAACGCCACACTTTTAAACCGTTTAGAGGCTTTTCCTGAAACCATCAGTAACCACTTTAGACTCGTATTGCACCCAGGGAAACATAGTACAAATATCTGCTTGGGTTTTTCCTAAGCATTCCTTCAATACAATAACCAGAGGAGACCACGTTCTTGGCTAGTTACCTTTAGTTTGTTACCCCATCACTTTAGTGTAAGCGGCACAGGAATATTAACCTGTTAGCCATCGATTACGCCTTTTGGCCTCACCTTAGGCTTTCGGCTTACCCTATGTCGAACAACGTTGCATAGGAAACCTTGGACTTGCGGTGAAAAGGATTCTCACCTTTTTTCTTGCTACTCATGTCAGCATTCGCACTTCCGATACCTCCAATACTTTTAGCAGAGTACCTTCGTTGGTTTACGGAACGCTCCCCTACCACATAGCTTCATATGTTCGCAGCTTCGGTATGCAGCTTAGCCCCGTTATATCTTCCGTGCACCCAAGCTAGATCAGTGAGCTGTTACGCTTTCTTTAAATGATGACTGCTTCTAAGTCCACATCCTGATTGTTTTTGCTTGGACACCTCGTTTTACACTTAGCCGCATTTAGGGACCTTAGCTGGCGATCTGGGTTGTTTCCCTCTTGACGTTGGACGTTAGCACCCAACGTCTGTCTCCCATGATTGTACTCTTTCTGGTATTCGTAGTTTGCTATGGAAAGATAATCTTAAAGATCTCTAAGCCATTACAGTGCTCTACCCCCAGAAGTAAGAACATGAGGCGCTACCTAAATAGCTTTCGGGGAGAACCAGCTATCTCCAGGTTTGATTGGTCTTTCGCCCCTATTCACAGGTCGTCCCCTAACTTTACAACGTTAGTGGGTTCGGTCCTCCAGTTAGTATTACCTAACCTTCAACCTGCCCATGAATAGATCACCTGGTTTCGGGTCTACATTCAACAACTTGATGCCCTTAAAGACTCGCTTTCGCTGTGCCTTCCTGACTAAGTTAAGCTTGCTATTGAATGTAACTCGCTGACCCATTATACAAAAGGTACGCCGTTACTTTACTTAGAGACAACCTAGAAGATAGGCTTAAGAAAAGCTTCGACTGTTTGTATGCACACGAATTCAGGCTCTGTTTCACTTCCTTTTCGGGGGTTCTTTTCACCTTTCCCTCACGGTACTTGTTCGCTATCGGTTGATCACTTGTATTTAGCCTTAGAGGATGGTCCCCCTATCTTCAAACAAGGTTTCACGTGCCTCGTTCTACTTTATACTGCATGTAGTACGGTATTAACTTTTACCTACAGGACTATCACCTCCTATGGTCATTCGTTCAAGAATGTTCGGTTAGTCAAAGCATACTCTCCAAATGCACGGCTCTTCCCTGTTCGCTCGCCACTACTAAGGGAATCTCATTATTGATTTCTTTTGTCTGTGGATACTTAGATGGTTCAGTTCTCCACGTTCGCTTCGCTAAGCCTATGTGTTCAGTTTAGGATAAGCTATGTTAGTTTAGGTTTACCCATTCGGAATCCTCCGGGTCAAAGCTTTCTTGCCAGCTCTCCGAAGTTAGCGTTGGCTGAAACGTCCTTCTTCGCCAGTGATCACCAAGGCATCCATCATGTGCACTTTCTTACTTAAACCTTCATACAGCTCCACAATGATAGAAAACGTGAACGTTCGAACAGCTCCCCTTTTATATATGCTTGTTAAAGGAGGTAATCCAGCCACAGGTTCCCCTACAGCTACCTTGTTACGACTTCACCCCAGTTATGAACCTTGCCTTTATGGATTCCCGGTTTCCTGATATATGGATTAGGTTAACCATTTCTGGTAAGACTCGCTTCCATGGTGTGACGGGCGGTGTGTACAAGACCTAAGAACGTATTCACCGTGGCATTCTGATCCACGATTACTAGCGATTCCGGCTTCATGCGCTCGAGTTGCAGACCGCAATTCGAACTGAGGTTAGGTTTGTGAGATTGGCTCCTTCTTACGAATTTGCAGCTCTTTGTTCTAACCATTGTATGACGTGTGAAGCCCTACCTATAAAGGCCATGCGGACTTGACGTGATCCCCACCTTCCTCCAACTTATCATTGGCAGTTTCTTTAAAGTGCCTGTTAAAATAGGAGCAATTAAAGATAAGGGTTGCGTTCGTTGCGGGACTGAACCCAACATCTCACGACACGAACTGACGACAACCATGCAGCACCTGTGCGCCAATCCTCTTACGAGTACTTCCGCCTCTCGGTAGAACTTTGGCCATGTCAAAGGTAGGTAAGGTTCTTCGCGTAGCATCGAATTAATCCACATCATTCACCGCTTGTTCAGGTCCCCGTCAATTCCTTTGAGTTTTAACCTTGCGGTCGTACTTCCCAGGCGGTCGATTTAACGCGTTAGCTACGTCACTGAAAGGAAAAGGGGTCCTTCCAATGGCTAATCGACATCGTTTAGGGCGTGGACTACCAGGGTATCTAATCCTGTTTGCTCCCCACGCTTTCGTACCTCAGTGTCAGTATCGGACCAGGGGACTGCCTTCGCCTTTGGTATTCCTCCAGATATCTACGCATTTCACCGCTACTCCTGGAATTCTATCCCCCTCTTCCATACTCGAGTTTGTTAGTCACCACAGCAGTTCCTAGATTGAGTCTAGGGATTTCACCAGCAGTCTTAACAAACAACCTACGTACTCTTTACGCCCAGTGATTCCGATTAACACTCGCACCCTACGTATTACCGCGGCTGCTGGCACGTAGTTAGCCGGTGCTTATTCTTTCGGTACCGTCATGCTACTTAATTGTTGGTTAGGTAGTCTTTCTTCCCGAACAAAAGTGCTTTACAACCCGGAGGCCTTCATCACACACGCGATATTGCTGGATCAGGGTTGCCCCCATTGTCCAAGATTCCCCACTGCTGCCTTCCGTAGAAGTCTGGACCGTGTCTCAGTTCCAGTGTGGCTGACCATCCTCTCAGACCAGCTACTGATCGTTGCCTTGGTAGTCATTTACACCACCAACTAGCTAATCAGACATTGACCACTCCTGAAGCGTGAGGTCCCGAAGGTTCCCCACTTTTGTCTAACGACATTATGCGGTATTAGCTACCGTTTCCAGTAGTTATTTCTCCCCCACTTTAGGCCATGTTCCAATGTATTACTCACCCGTTCGCCACTCGCCGGCAAAGAAGCAACTTCTTTTATCCGCTGCCGTTCAACTTGCATGTGTTAGGCATATCGCAAGCGTTCAATCTGAGCCAGGATCAAACTCTGACGTCTATATTCCCGTGCACTTAAAAATGTTATCAAAGCTGAGTTCAATACGTTCAAGCTGAGAATTAAGGAACTTAAAGGATGGTTCGTCGTTTGAATGCATAACAACGGGGTCAACTACAGATTCTTATAGCTAATAACCCTTCTGTTAAAAGCTTATGGTTTAACTAACTCCAGTATGGAATGTGGCCTATTGCTCTTTGAGGAATTACCTTCTTCATAGGCTTTATGGGTTTGTTGGTTCTTCCAGCTCTCCTCCAGCTCCAGCTCCTTCTCCTTCTCCTTCTAACTATCCACCTTTCTCCTCTCCTTTTCTTAAGCCTATCTTCTTTCTTCTTTCTCCTTCCTCGAGAGGACATGCAGTAAAGGACAGCTATTGGGTTTATGGTGTGTGGTTTATGGTTATGGTGTTGGAGTTTGTATTTGTTAAGAAGAAGCCTTTTGGGTCGTTGACTGTTGAGACAGATGGGGCTACTAAAGCTGGATGTCGGGCTCTGATTCATGAAGTACAGAGAAAAGAGACACCTTTTAGGCATGTGTTAACAAATAAGAATAATTGGGAGTCAGGCCAAAAAGCATAATCCTTAAGAGTTGTGATAGATAAGCGTATTTATTAAACTATTTTTCCAAAGGTGAAATGTTATGTTAAGCGTAATAGCTCTACATCGAAAATGGGTTGGTAAAAGCAGTTTGGCAACTAAGAAAGATAACAGCGTTCGAGGTTTCATAAGTGGAAGCTTTTCAGTTCCAATCTCCATAAAACAAGAAGCAGTGGAGAGGCTTTTAAAAGGAAACCAAAGGATGTGCTGTGTGCTAAATACATTGTATAAAAGAACTAAAAGCTGTGTAGTTACCAAAGCAATTCAGAAACATTGTGTAAGTGAAGCAGTTTTGCATATAGACTTCTTATCTGTGAACCAAAACGATAGAGTTAATATAAAAGTTCCAATCAAAACCGTAAAAGAACCAAAGAGGCAAGTTGGGTTGTTGTGGGCTTTGGTTAAAAATGAGATAGAAGTGAGTTGTTTATACAATAGAATGCCTAGAGTTTTAGTTTTAGATGCCTTTGCATATGAAGTGGAAAAGCATATATTTTACGTTAGAGATCTATACCTTCCTGAACATGTTGGGTTATCTTTACAGGAGCAACTGAAGGATTCATTACTACTTAACATGATGAATATAAGGCTTAAAAAGGCTGAAACAGCAGAATGAGGTCCTTGTAGTTCTGCTACCCTTTGAAGTTCTGGAGGTTTTACTATTTAAACAATGTCTATGTCTGGTTTTCAAATGAAGGAGAAGTCAGGTTCAATTATCAAGAGAATTAATGATGTGCTTTAAGCTTCTCCAACCAACTCTTTTGCATCGGGCTATGTTTCAAGTCATCTCGGGTTGCTCTTTCAAATTCCATTAAAATACTACGTTGGTATTCACTTAGTTTTATAGGCACTTCAATTAAAACGTGAACATACAGATCTCCATTCATATTAGACCTAATACTTTTAGCTCCTTTGCCCTTTACTCTGAATATTCTATTGCTTTGAGTCCCTTCTGGAATGTTAAATGTGACGTTATTTCCTAAAAGAGTGGGAATGCAAATATCTCCACCTAATGCAGCTACGGTATATTTTATAGGAACATGACAATGCAGATCACTTCCATTTCGTTCAAAAAGTTGGTGTTGTTTTACATTGATCTCAACAAAAAGATCTCCGTACATACCTGAACTGTTAACATCTCCGTGTCCAGAAACTCTAACCTTCATACCACTTTCAATGCCACTTGGTATTTTAACTGATAACCTCTTTCTTTCTTTTAGCCTACCAGAACCCTTGCAGCTAACGCATGGGTTTGTTATCACTGTTCCCGCGCCATTACAAACTGTACAAGATTGCTGAATGCTAAAGAAGCCTTGAGATATGTGGTTGACTCCAAGACCTGCACAAGCTGAACAGGTTTTAGGCTTTGTGCCTGCTTTCGTTCCTGCGCCATTACAAGCGTTACACAATATGTGCCTTGAGATCTGAATCTTTACCTCATGACCCCGGATAGCCTCTTCTAAAGATACTTCAGCTTTAGCAAACACATCGGTACCCCTATTAAATCTTTTCTTCCTTCGATTAGAGCTGGAGCCACCAAAGAAGTCTGCAAAAATGTCTTCAAACGTTCCAGTGAATCCTCCAAAACCATGACCCATATCTCCTGACGCTGTTTGTTCACCTAAGCTATGTCCGTGTTGATCGTACAATGCGCGTTTCCTTTTATCCGATAAAACCTCATATGCTCTCTTTACTTCCTTAAAACAGGCTTCGGAGTTACTGTCTGCGTTTCTATCTGGATGATACTTCATAGCAAGTTTTCTATATGCTTTCTTTATTTCTTCGTCACTTGAATTCCTATTTATGCCCAGCACTTCATAATAATCCCTTTCTGACATTCCTTCAGAGCTCCTGCATTAGATAAAGAATTCAAGCTTGTCGTTCTGTTCCCATTACAAACGTTTCTATGAATGTTAGCTTAAGCTTAAGTAATTATCTCTTTAGCTTTTGATGTCTGCATCAACTATGTCGTTTTCGTTTTCTTTAGTCTTGTCTTGGTCTTTAGTGGTTTCTTTTTTGGTAGCATACATTTGTTCTCCAATGACTCTTGATTCTTCAATAAGATGTTTGATTCTTGAGTCAATTATGGTTTTATCATCAGACTTCAGAGCTTCTTCAAGAGATTTAATTGATGTTTCTATCTTTTCACGAACATCAGCTTTAAGTTTGCTACCATATTCCTTTAATGACTTCTTAGTACTATGAACTAAAGCATCTCCTTGGTTTTTGGAATTAACGAGTTCTTTTAGTTTCCTGTCCTCTTCTTCGTTTAGCTTTGCATCTTCAACCATCTTTGATATTTCGGACTCTGATAAGCCTGAGTTAGCTTTTATTGTAATTTTATTCTCTTTACCTGTTGCTTTATCTTTAGCACTAACATGAAGTATTCCATTAGCATCAATATCAAACGTTACTTCGATTTGAGGTATTCCTCTTGGTGATGGCGGAATGCCTTCAAGGTTAAACTCTCCTAAAAGCTTGTTCTTAGCAGCTATTTCACGTTCACCTTGGAATACTTTTATGGTTACTGAAGGCTGGTTATCTTCAGCTGTTGAGTAGATCTGTGAGTGTTTAGTTGGAATGGTTGTGTTTTTACTTATCATTTTTGTCATTATGCCACCCAAGGTTTCTATACCTAAGGACAATGGTGTTACATCTAACAAAAGAACGTCCTTTCGCTCACCTGATAATACTTGTCCTTGAATTGCTGCCCCAATAGCCACTGCTTCATCTGGGTTAATATCTCTTCTAGGTTCTTTCTTGAAAAAGCGTTTAACTCTCTCTACAATCTTCGGCATTCTGGTTTGACCACCTACAAGAATGATATCATCTATTTCAGACTTGTTTAACTTAGCGTCTTTGAGAGCTATCCTACAAGGTTCCATAGTTTTTTCAATCAAATCTTCAACCAATGCTTCCAGCTTTGCACAAGTCATTTTAAGATGTAAATGCTTTGGTCCGTTTGCATCGGCGGTTATGTATGGTAGGTTAACTTCGGTCTGTTGGCTGGACGATAGTTCTATCTTTGCTTTTTCGGCGACCTCTTTAAGTCTTTGAAGAGCCAAGATGTCATTACGAAGATCAACTCCTTGGTCCTTTTTGAATTCACTTATTATATGTTCCATGATTCTCTGATCGAAGTCTTCACCTCCAAGAAAGGTATCACCATTGGTCGCAAGAACCTCAAATTGCTTTTCTCCATCAACATCAGCAATCTCAATAACTGAAATATCAAACGTACCACCTCCAAGGTCATATACTGCAATCTTGCGGTCTTTCGCTTCTGTTTTATCAAGACCATAAGCTAAAGCAGCCGCTGTTGGTTCATTGATTATCCTCTTAACCTCAAGACCTGCTATTCTCCCCGCGTCCTTTGTTGCTTGTCTTTGGCTGTCATTGAAGTAAGCAGGGACTGTAACTACAGCGGACTTAACTAACTCCCCTAGATAATCTTCAGCCGTTCTTTTCATCTTTCGTAGTATCTCCGCAGATACTTGAGGTGGTGCTATTTTTCTACCCCTAACCTCTATCCAGGCATCAGAGTTATCTGCCTTTACTATCTTGTACGGCATTATATCTATATCTTTCTGAACCTCTTTATCTTCAAAGCGACGTCCAATTAAACGCTTGATGGCAAATAAGGTGTTCTGTGGGTTTGTAATAGATTGTCGTTTAGCAGGAGCCCCAACTAAAACCTCGTTATTGCTTTGATATGCTACAACAGAAGGGGTTGTACGGGAGCCTTCTGAATTCTCAATAACTCTTGGCTTGCTGCCTTCCATTACGGCTACACATGAATTTGTTGTTCCAAGATCTATACCTATAATCTTAGTCATTTAGCCTCCAGCTGTCATGTTGATTAAGGATAACACACTTTCTTGAAACTATTACTAAAGCGGGTCTAAATAAACGACCGTGTATTAAGTGGCCTTTTTGTAGGACTGAAACCACAATATTATCTGGTTCATTTGTTTCTAGTATTGCAACGGCTTGGTGAAACCTGGGATTAAACATTTGATGTAACGGATTTAGTGTGGAAACCTTATTTCTTTCTAACACCAACCTAAACTGCCTGATGATTAAACCTATTCCTTCCTTTAACTGCCTAATGCTTGATGAGTCACTTAAAACTAACTCTAAGCTGTCCAAGAATGGGAAAACACCCTCTGCAAACTTTTCTACTGAAAGCTTCTTGGACTTTTCCAGATCTTCGTGTGCTTTCCTCCTGATGTTCTCTAGTTCTGATCTGGTTCTTAGGAGGCGTTCTTCTAAATCTATTGACCTCTCATACAGCTTCTTTAGTTCTTCGTTGTTGGCTTTGTTGATAATAAACTCCGGGGTTGCTTGAGGAAGCATCTTTTTAGTGGTATCAGAAACTGCTCTCTTATCGATTGCTTCTGAGTTATAAGGTTTGCTTTTCATGGTCTATGATTTGTTAAGTGATTGATATTGAACAGTATGGAAAAACCATGCGAAGCATGAAAAACCATGCGAAGCATGAAAAACCATGCGAAGCACAGCTCACATTCTGTTGAGTTACGATGATGTATTTAACTGAACTCACCATAGACTACTGTTTCTAAGGAGGAACAACAAATGAGAAGTAGAACGTTCGAATGCATTGACCCATCAACCTTAAAAGAAAAGCTTAGAGTAAACATAAGAACCGTAAACTTCATTAAAAATGTGAGGGGTTCTGTTAAAAGAATTGTAAATGGCACCGATAACAGACTAATAGTAATAATAGGTCCATGTTCAATTCATGATATAGAATCTACAATGGATTACTGCTATAGGCTTTCAAAGATAAGAACTCAATTACAGCAAGACCTTGAAGTTATTATGAGGGCATTTCTTGAAAAGCCTAGAACGTCTGTAGGTTGGAAAGGTTTGCTAAATGATCCATATTTAGATGGGAGTTCTGCTATCGACAATGGCTTAGAAGCTTCAAGAAAGCTATATCTTCAAATTAACAAAGCTAATGTGCCAATAGGTGCTGAGTGTTTGAATCCAATAGCTGTGTGGTTTATTCATGACCTGATAGCCTGGGGTGCTATTGGAGCTCGTACTACTGAATCTCAGGTCCATAGAGAAATAGCTTCAGGTTTACCTTTTACTGTTGGTTTTAAAAATAATACAGAAGGAGCTATCTCAACTGCTATCAATTCGATAACAGCAGCTGCAAACCCACACTACTTTCTTTCCGTTAATAAAGTTGGTAAAGCATCGATCATTGCAACCGATGGGAACAGCAGCTGTCACTTGATTCTAAGAGGTGGGCATAAGGTGACTAACTATGATTCTCAAAGTGTCAGAAACGCTAGTACATATTTAAAGCAAACAGGCCTAAAGAACAAAGTATTAATAGATGTTAGTCATGCTAACAGTAAGTCGAACCATGTTGAACAGGCAAGAGTGTGCAAAGAAATAATAAAGCAAATAAGCAATGGTGAAAGAAGACTCTTGGGAATTATGATGGAGTCTTACTTAACGGAAGGAAAGCAAACGAACGATAGCGATAGCGATAGCGTATGTGAATGTGGATGTGGATGTGGATGTAAAGCTAGATATGGTAAAAGTATTACTGACGCATGTATTGGATGGGTTGATAGTGTTGATATGTTTAAAGAGTTAGCATCTGCGATTAGAATTAGACGTAAGGTTTCACGTTAAGATATTTTTAATGAGGAACGTGCCATAACTTCAGAAGCTACAACATGAATTCCTATTTGGTGAGATATCTTTTTATATATTTTAAATATGTTAGGATGTAAATACTTGTTTGGTGTAGGCTTATGCTGAGAGGATTTAAGGAGCTGTCCGAGAGTTAAATAACTTATTCCACAGCTTCTAAGGTCACAAACAGTGATCAAAACTTCTCCTACAGCTTCTCCAAAACCTAATATAATACCAGACTTAGGCTTGGAGCGTTGGTTGAGTTTATTGAACTGACCTAGCAGCAAAACTGAATTTAAGTATTCGGCACCAAGCTTAACATTAGTATACAGCCTAGGAATCGTTTCTATGTTATGATTAATAATGTTGGGTAACCTTCCCTTAAATCCATTACACACAGACTTAAGCTTACTTTTGAAATCAGGAACTAACAACTCAGTGGTTAATTTAGGATAATTTCTTTTAAGTTCAATTACACACCTAATAAACTGCTCAACTCCTCCATCTGATAAGTCATCTCTATTAACACTAGTCATTACAATATGGGTTAAATGTAAGCTTCTTAGAGATCTGATAATATAGAAAGGCTCTAGTGGACTTATGAATAATAAACGATCTTTGTGGACACTACAGAATGAACAGCTTCTGGTGCAGCTAGCACCCATAACTATAAAAGCAGCGGACTTACTTTTAAAGCATTTATGAATATTTGGGCAGTTCGCATCCTGACACACCGTCCTAGCTTTACTGGTTCCTAATATTACTTTTGTTTCATTGTAGTGTTTACGTTTGGCACCTAAACTGATTCTTGCCCAACATGGTTTCCTATTTAAGTATAAATATGTGTACATCATTTGTAGTTCTTGATTTGGTTTAACAACGGAGTACCACATTCAAATGTCCAACAGTTGAAGCCTTGCAGTAAACCCTTTTAACAACTGCATTCTTGTTGGGTTCTTAGCTCCTAACTCAATGACTGCTTCTCATTTCTCAAAAAGTAAGAACATCTCAGACCCATCTAACGCTTCAAGATATAAGAACCCTAAATGACTAAACGCTTGGCTCTTGCAGTCTTGCTATTTTGGCAGCTTTCACCATATTAGATAACGAACTGTCAACTTGAGACCACGTTCTGGTTTTCAAACCACAATCTGGATTCACCCAAACTCTTTCCTTGGAAATACTTGTTGTGATATATTTGATCCTAAGTAAAACTTCTTCAACGCTAGGAATCATAGGTGAGTGTATGTCATATACGCCAGGTCCAATTTCATTAGTAAAACCACATTCTTTGAACGGCTCCAACAGAACCATGTTTGAACGTGCTGCTTCAATTGAAATTACATCCGTATCCAACTTTACTAGCGTATCTACTATTTCTCCAAACTCTGAATAGCATAAATGGGTATGTATTTGTGTTGATGCTGATACTCCAGATGAAACTATATGAAAGGCTTTAACAGACCAACTTAAATATTGGTTCCAATTCTCATACAACAACGGTAAACCTTCTCTTATTGCAGGCTCGTCAATCTGAACAATTCTTGTGCCATGGTTCTCTAGTAGGTTTACTTCTTTTCTTAGAACAGAAGCTATTTGCAGAGACATCTCTTGTATTGTTTGGGTTTTCCTTAGGAAAGACCAATTTAGGATAGTCATTGGGCCTGTTACCATACCTTTTACTGGTTTGTTGGTTAAGCCTTGTGCGTACCTCGTCCAGTAAACAGTGATTGGTCTAATGAATGATAGGTCCTTAAAAACTATTGGAGGCTTAGTGCACCTTGACCCAAAGCTTTGAATCCAACCGTTTTCAGTTATCATAAACCCTTCAACTAACTCTCCAAAATACTCAACCATATCATTTCGCTCAACCTCTCCATGGACAAAAACATCTAAACCATAAACTGCCTGCTTCTTTATTATGAAGCTGACTTCGGTTTTTAGGGTTGTTATGTATTCTTTTTGGGTTAGGTTCCCTTTCTTAAATTGAGAACGTATCTTTCTAATGTGTTCAGTTTGTGGGAATGAACCTACTGTGGTTGTTGGGAATATTAGGTGTTTGCTAATGTTCTTCTGTAATTTTATACGATCCAAATAACTCAGCCTCTTGAAGCAACATTCGTTTTCTAATTCCTCAGTGTAAAAGCCAACTCTGGGATTGAAGTGGGTTTCTTTTACTAAGACCGAAGTTGCAATGTTTGAATTCTGGTTCGTTAAGTGCTCTTTGATGGCAACGGCTTCTTGTATTTTCTGGACTCCAAAAGATAGCTTACGCTTGAGGCTTTCACTAATCCTTCCTTCTGTTGAAAGATCACATGGGACATGCAATAAAGGACAGCTAGTAGAAACCCACAGCTCACTTCTTATTTTACTACGAAGCCTTTCAACCCTATGAATGGAACGCTTAAGGTCATTCTTCCAGACGTCTCTACCGCTGACAATGCCTACCGATAATACTTTATCTGATGGATAAGACTCTAACAGATTAATTGAAACATTATTGGTAATATCAAAGTGGAACCCATCTACTGGTAAAGACTTGAGGAATGAATACATCTCATTTGGGAATGCGTAATAGGAAGTAAAAAGTATTCTAGGAGAACAAGAAGACAGTTGTTCATATGTTGTGCTTAAAGCTCTACGCCAAATAGCTGGTAGATTGAAGGAAGCTATTGGTTCTTCAAGTTGAACCCACTCAACTCCTTTAAACTTAATGTTCATCAGTACCCTTTTGTATGCCTCTAACAACCTTGGAAGCACTTCAATTCTGTTAACTAAGCCTCCGTATTCTTTACCAAGCCACAAGAGTGAAGCTGGACCTAACATACATACTTTGATTGGATGTTGAAGTGTTTTTGCCAATTCTATTTCTTCTAACAACCAAGGAAACTCTGCGTGGAACTCCATTCCGGAAGTGTATTCCGGAACTAAATAATGGTAGTTAGTGTTAAACCATTTCTTCAAGTCCATAGCTCTAAAGTTACTGTTTCCTCGAGCAGCATCAAAGTAATTATCAATGGAAGGGCTTTTAACATTGAAACCATATCTTTTTGGAAGACCCCCTAAACCACACAAAGTACTTAAAACATGATCATAAAAAGAAAAATCACCTACAGTTAGAAAGTCTAAGCGTAACAGCTTTTGCATTTTCCAGGTTTTGAGACATATTTCCTTTCTTGTTTTAAAAAGCAGTTCTTTGGTTTCTGGAGTTCTGTGGTTCCAATATGATTCTAGGGTAAACTTAAGCTCTCGGTTAAAACCAATTCTTGGAAAGCCTAGTAAATGGGCAGTAACCATAGATTATACCCCCCTTTAGGTTGGTGCTCTCCTCCCCTTAAACTAACTAACAAACCTGGTTCTTTGCTATGAGTTTACTAGCCTGGGTAGTGGAGTTAGTAACTATTATTTATTAAGCCTATCGATGTAAAATATTAGCCAAGCTTGCGGAAGTAGGAGTAGTTCTCTTTATAGGCTAATCATTGTTGTTACCATTCCCATCTGAACAGCTAAACTACTAAGAAGAAGTCCACAAAAGAGATGCCTCTTTGGAACTACAGCATAATACATACCACTACCTAACAGCATGCTACATTGGTTCTCCCTTTTAGTCTTCTTGCGTTGATAGTTTTACGTCCGTTCTTAGTCTTCATTCGAATACGGAACCCATGTTTTCTTTTGCGTCTGGCTTTTGAAGGCTGATAAGTTCTCTTCATACAAACCCTTGCGTCTGTCTTTGGTTAATTATAAGCTATGCAGCTGGTGCGTTAATGAAGCAACTAGACTAGAAGCCAATGAGAATCAGACAGAATAAAGCTCTAACCTAAACTAATTCTTAGACATCACTAGCACATGTCTATATGTATTTTGATGAACCAACATAATACTTTTACTGTTGTCTTCAACTAAAAGATTTACCAACAGAAAGCCTATGTTAGTGAGTAACTCTATGATGTAATTGATGTTGATACTAACTTCTGAGCTGTGCAGATGTTTGTTGTAGTTTCGGATCGGGACTACTTCTTCTAGCTTTTCAGCTGTTAAGTTAGTGGCTCTTATTGCTAAACGACCGGCTTTGAGACTAAGGTTAACAGTTTTAAGATCACCTGTTATGAGTACTAAGAGGCGGTTTAATGCTGTTACTAAAAGAAGTCTCTCTACCTCTAAATAAAATAGATATTCCTTCTTCAGTATGTATTTGACATTTGGATGACTGCCTATTACCTGCTTGCATATGATTTCTGAGTTTGAAGCTGTGTATCTAAGGTAGTTCCTGCTAATATATAGCTTTGAAAGATGGTTGGTATATTCTAAAAGCTTGTATATTTCTGACAAAGAACTTCTGGTCATTACAGCAGTTACCGAACTGTTGCTATATATTCTTAGGGTTGCACTAGCATAAGACATTCTGCGACCGTCTAATGTGAAACAGTTTAGCCTACCATTTCTGAAATATACACAGATATTATTAAAATGAGAAAACAGCTCGTGTTTAGCAATAGAGAAAAAAGTAACCTTCAACAATTGTTTTAGAATCTTTTGATTTACGATAAGGACAATGCATTCTTCAGACACACCATAAAATAATGGAAACTTGGAAACACTCAATGTTTTAACATGAAAACTAGTGCTTTCAGTAAAGATGGCTAAGTGAGTTTTGTTGTAAACGAAGGATATTGTCTCAGATAGTGTTAACTTTAGCATATTAGTTAGGTTTTTGATGTGGACTAAGAAAGGAGCTGCTAATGAAAGACTATGGCTGTGTTTGACGCTAGATTGGATTTGAACTTCACCGTTACTAGAAACTAAGTAAACACGCCTTTTGTTTTCTGTTATCAAAAAGCTGTTGAATATGTCTGTTTGTTTTAGGTTCGTGATTTCACTAACTGTCTGAATACAATTGAGAACTGAACTCCTGCTTGCTCTGAAGAAAGGCTCTATGTTTTCCATTCTGTTTTAGATTTAGAGTTAACAATGAACATAACCATTTCCCCCCTTTGGGTCGGTATCAGCTGTATATCAGTTGGTTTGGTGTTAACATTTCGAACAAAAGCTAGAATGTGGCAGCTTCAATAATACATGTCGGTACAATGTAGGGCCTCCGTAGCTATGAATTCAATATACACAAAGAACATGAACAGCTTAAATAAGCTAGGTGAAATGATGCTATTGAAAATGCTTGAGAAAAGCTTGAGAAGTCTTTCACTATTGTTTTTCTCAACCCCCAGCTCTATACTATATATTTTAAATACAGCCGTTAAACTCTCAAAACCAAATGAATTATTTTACAAATTCAACCTTACGGATTTAAGAAGGCTAGAACCAAACTTAGTCTATGAAAGCTTGCCAAAAGCCAAACTCCAATATAATGATTCCTTTAAAACCAAGTGTAAGCTTAGCAATACTATAAAACATTTATCACTGAAGCAGTTATACAATACAGGTAAGCTATTCCATCATCTGATGCTTGTTTTAAGACATCAAGGTTTCAAAACAAAAGCTTATCATACGCTCTTAGATAAAATACGAATGAAGCTCCTTACTTTTAGGTTTATCCCTGAGGCAACTGAGTTACTTTTCAATCTGGTCTGCTCTGAATTTAATGAGTTCTCCAATGTTGAAACTAAACTGATTGGCTCATTGAAAACAAACCCAAACACAGGCTCTTCCTATGATGTTACAAAGGAGATCTGTAGAATAGGAATCAAACATATGGCGTTTATAGAAGGTGAAGGCCTGCTAAAACTCCAAAGTAATGCTGGAATGTATATAGATAAATACAAGCTGTTAAAAGCTAGGACATACCAAACAGTCACAAGAATTAAAAGCATCAGGACCAGAGTCGTTAAACTAAATCTAAGGCTAGTTAACTCAATAATTAAAAGATATATCTCAAACGGCCTATTCCAGCATGGTCTGAGCAATTATGATTTGGTTCAGGAAGGTAATGTTGGACTAATGAAAGCAATTAGAAGCTTTGATGACAAAAGAGGTTGTAAGTTTTCAACATACGCTACTTGGTGGATAAGACAAACTATTACCAGGTCAGCTTTAGACCAATCAAGAATGATTCGACTCCCTGAAAGCTTAATAGATATGATTAACAGAATTAACCGCTCGGTTAGAAGCTATGTGAAGGTAAAAGGTTACGAACCATCCTTAGAACAGCTTACACACGAACTGAGAACAACAAAAGAGAAGCTTACCAAAACCATTCAAACAGCAAAGGAACCAGCTTTAACAGAAGCGTTAGTTGCTAATGAAGACTTTCATTTGGAAGACTTAGCCGATAGTTCTAATGTATGTTCGCCAATGGAATTTGTTACCAGATCAGACACATACCTTAGCATTGAAAGAGCTCTTAGTTCTTTAAACGTTAGAGAAGCAAAGATTTTAAGAATGCGGTTTGGTATTGGAATGGTTTCTGGACACACTTTAGAAGAGATAGGCAGGCA
Source organism: Candidatus Tremblayella phenacoccinincola (assembly GCF_009805595.3). Classification (GTDB taxonomy): domain Bacteria; phylum Pseudomonadota; class Gammaproteobacteria; order Burkholderiales; family Burkholderiaceae; genus Tremblaya; species Tremblaya phenacola_D. Next base: position 20,291 of record NZ_VMQO03000002.1, read on the forward strand.
GCTTGAAGTTACAAGAGAGCGAGTTAGACAGATTGAAGCAAAGGCATTAAGAAAACTACGACAGCCCAACAGGTTTAGGAAGTTAAAGCCGCTGTTGGAATAAGTCGTCTGCTTATCACTGTTTGGATTGGTGAACCTGTATTGCTTTTACATATGTATTGTTTTGTTGGATTTGGTCTTCTTCGTCTAGTGGTCAGGACATCGCTCTTTCAAGGCGGAAACAGGAGTTCAATTCTCCTAGGAGACGGTTAACACACAGGGTTGTTGTTAGAACCCAAAGAACTATCTGTATTCTAATGAATAATATACTAATTAATAATATGCTTGAAAAGACTTTTAATAATATGTTTGGCTTTAAAAGAATAGTTTTAGCTTACAGTGGAGGATTAGATTCAACAGTATTACTTGATATGTTTACTATTATCTCGAGTAAAAAGAACAGCTTATTATCTAATGAATATCTATTGAATATACGAGCTATACATATTAACCATGGGCTTAGTTGTAATTCAAAGCTATGGTTGCTCCAATGTAGAGAACAATGTTTAAAACGTAATATTGCATTTAAAAGCATATGTTTATGTTTAAATAAGTATTATAAAGGAATAGAAAATACAGCTCGTGAAGAACGTTATGGAAAGCTAATTAATAGCTTATTACCAAGTGAGGTTTTAGTAACTGCGCATCATAACGATGAACAGATTGAATCTTTTTTTATAAACTTAAAGAGAGGCAGTGGCCCATTAGGTTTAGCTTCAATGGCTAATATTTCTTATTTCAAAAGCTCTTTTTTATTACGACCTTTATTGCAGTTTAGTAAATATCAACTAAAAACATATGCGAACACATTTAACTTATCTTGGGTTGAAGATGAAAGTAATAATGATGTTAAGTTTGAACGTAGCTTTTTACGTTTAAAAATATTACCAACTTTAAAAGCCCGTTGGTTGAAGTTTAATAGTTCTGTTTCACGTAGTATATCAACCTTTTATGAGCAAGAATATTTAATAAATGAATTATTATCAAGCACTTTATTAAGATTAGTTAATTATGATGGTTCATTAAGTTTATTACCATTATTTAGTATGGATATTATTAAAAGATATGCTATAATAAGACGTTGGTTAATTAGATTTGGTTCTAAGATGCCATCTAAAAAGAAAGTTCTTTATATCTGGAAGTATGTTATAAATAGTCGTTATGATTCAAAACCAAGGTTAATACATAGTAATAATTACATATGCAGATTCCATAATAAGCTTTTCTATCTAGTAAAGAATAGGCTTTCTTCTTTTGATGAAGTTAATATTTCTTGGAACTCTTTTGAGGAACCTTTGAATCTACCTAAAAGCCTCGGTATTTTAGTTTGTTACTCCTTAATTCTAGGTACTAATTTAAGTAGGTCTAAAAGCTTTTCATATACTGTTAAAAGATTGGTAGTTAGTAATATTAGTTATATAGAGACACCTAGTTTTAATGAAAGTATAGCTATAAGAACTGGCAATATTAACAGAAAGCTTTTTGATATAGAATATATTAGTTCATTAAAAATCCTATGTCAGAAGTTAGGTTCTCCTTTTTGGGTTAGAAATAAGATGCCATTATTATTCTTTAAAAGCACCTACATAGATACTATTGGGGCTTATACAACTAAATCTAATAAAAGTAATAGATGCCAGGTTTATTGGTATATGAAGTAATAGCTGCATATTGCTAACTCATATTGGGGGGAAGGTTGGCTTATTCTCTGTTAGTTCTTCGTATAATAAAAGTAGCGGGAAACGAGACTTGAACTCGTGTCTCAATCTTGGCAAGATTGTATTTTAACCAACTAAACTATCCCCGCAGTTTCCTGCTAGTTTTTGGTTTCTGTCTGACTGATTGCTTTTTGAAATGTGCTACCACACCATCAGCATCAGTTTCCATCAGAAGAAAGAAAGGAGGGGAGAAAGGGGGGGAATCCCCTTTTCTCTTGGTGGAGGAAGGATTCGAACCTTCGAAGTCTATGACAGCAGGTTTACAGCCTGCCCCCTTTAATCACTCGGGAACTCCACCTAGCTAAAACCATAAATACTAAGCTTAACTAAAAGCATATATATTAAGTAAAGCATATGAAAAGAATTATATATGTTATTCTCAATAATGTTTATAACTGCCGATCCAGCTATAATGCCAGAAATATTATTCTTCAAAAGCCCGACCACCTGAATATAACTAAATATACCAAACCCTTGTAATATTGGCACAGAATAATAATAACCTAAACCCTTAACAGAGTTAACTAATGGTAACTTTAGGTTAGTTTCAATGCCTGTAATACCAAGCTTTGATAATAGGTAGATATATAAAGAGCTACAAAGAACTATTTTCTTTAGTAGTCTTAAAGAAGTTAAAGGAGGACATATGTATATAAAATATAATAAATATAAAACAAAATACTTATAAACCCATCTGCTTTCTTCTAAAGGCATATCAACAATAATAATAGAATCAGTTTTTATATATGAGCAATAAGAGCAAAAGATCCTTATTCCAAAGTTAAAAGCTAAGTTACTATACATTAACAACCCAATAGGAATGTATGGAAACCGATGCCTAATAAAAGATAAAGACTTAAAACAATTAAAAGACTTAATACCTATGTTAATAACTCGAAAAGCAGTCCTTTGAATAATTGGTCCATCTGCTAAAGGATCAGAAAATGGAATACCTAATTCTAAAGCAACAATACCAGATAAGATAAAGTTACTAACCACTTTTATAAACATGCTTTGATTAGGTTCACCAATTACATTAAAAACAATAAAAGAGATTTTATTTCTTCTAAATAAAGAATAAAAAGCTTCTCTATATCGGTTAAGTTTCAAGCTTCTCCTTAATATTTAAAAAGTTAGAAACATTAAATATATCTTTATCTCCTCTACCTGATAAATTAACCACCAATAGTTGCTTTTTATTTGGATTATTTTTAATAACTTTTAAAACATAAGCTATAGCATGAGAAGACTCTAAGGCTGGTATTATACCTTCATAATAAGACAGCTTTTTAAATGCCATTAATGCTTCATAGTCAGTAATAGAAATGTATTTAACGCGTTTAACCTCATGAATAAAAGCATGTTGAGGTCCAACTGAAGGAAAGTCAAGCCCAGCAGATAAAGAATATGAAGTTTTTATTTGGCCATTAGTAGATTGTAAAATAGGAGAACTCATTCCAAAATATATACCAAAACGTCCTTTACTAACAGAAGAACCATGTCTTTCAGAGTTAACACCTTTTCCTCCAGGTTCAACACCTACTAAAGATACTCTATTGTTTTTTATAAAGCTAGAAAAAATACCAATAGCATTTGAACCACCTCCAACACAAGCAACTATTGAATCAGGAAAACAGCTTTCATACATCAGTATTTGCTTTTTTAATTCTTCACCAATTAACCATTGAAACTCATGTACTAAAAAAGGAAATGGATAAGGACCTGCGACAGTTCCTAACATATAATGAGAATAGTTATAGCTATTAGACCAATCCCGTAATGCCTCATTACAAGCATCTCTTAAAGTAGCAGAGCCATTAAAAACTGGAATAACTTTTGCTCCCATTAGTTTCATTCTAAAAACATTAGGAGACTGCCTCTCCATATCCTTTGCCCCCATATAAACCCGGCATTTTAAGTTTAATAACGCAGATACTATTGAAGAAGCCACACCATGTTGACCCGCCCCAGTCTCAGCTATAACTTCCTTTTTTCCCATATATTTAGCTAGCAAGGCTTGGCCAATAACTTGATTAGTTTTATGTGCCCCTCCATGCAAAAGATCCTCGCGTTTCAAATATATCTTAGCATTAGAACCTAAAGCAATATTGTTACATAGCGTTAGTGGAGTTGCTCTTCCAGAAAAATAATTGAATAATCTCCTAAATTCCAATTGAAATAACCTATCATTTTTAGCTTTTAAAAAAGTAGCTTCTAATTTAAATAGAGTAGGAATAAGAACCTGAGGTACAAATATACCACCATATTTACCATAAAAGCAGTTAAACTTCATTATCATTCTCTATATATCTATTTATAATAAAGCTAATATTAAAATATAGTTAGTAAAAAAGATGCTTTTAATAAGTTCTTATTCTTTCAAAAGAAGAATATAGCTTTATATAGCTCTTACTACTAAAACCCATTTCCAGTTTAGAATTAAGATCTAATCCAAAGCAATCCAAACGAGCAGCATATGCACAGTTTAATTCTGACAAACCACCAGCTAAAATGACATCACAAATATCTACACCATCAACTAAAGACCAATCAAATAGGCTTCCACATCCACCTCCACAATCAAGTAAACAATTACTTATTTGAAATAGGCTTAAAAATGATAACTGAAACCTAACATTAAATGCTTTCCAAATAAGACAAGAAAAAGGTAGCTGTTGTCGCAATATATTTATGTAGGTTTGTTCTTCAAAGCCATGTAGCTGTATAACTCTAAGTCTAATAGTTTTAGATATTAAAGAAACAAACGGAACTAACTTATTATCAAATACCCCTACATAACTTAAAGAAATAACTGAAGATATAATATTAGCTTTTGTTATAGTTAAAAAACGAGAAGAGTTACCAATAAATATTAAACCACCATAAAAAGAACCAATAGTATGAGTATTTATAATATCAACTTCATTTAATAAACCGCATATCTTATTCTTTCCAAATAGCATTCGATAAAAAGAAGTATTCAAATTAGGTTCAGAATTTATGGAAGTGCCAATAAGAAACCCATTAACATAATAACTTAGACTTACTATTTCTTGATAGCTTAAAATACCAGACTCACTAACAATAATAAGCTTAGTTGATATTTCAGGAGCTAAAACAATTGTATTAGATACATTAACTAGAAAGCTATCCAAATTACGGTTATTTATACCAATTACTTTTATATTAAACTTTATAGTTCTTTGTAGTTCATTTCTATCTATTATTTCAGTTAATACACCCATATTTAAACTATTAGCCACAGAATATAACTCAATATAAAGACTATCTTTAAGAGCTGACAACAGTAACAAAATAACATTAGCACCATAAAAACGAGCTAAGTAGATTTGCCATGCATCAATAATAAAGTCTTTACATAATATAGGCTGTTTCACTAAACTACTAACTCTATATAAAAAGCTAAAGCTACCAAAGAAATGTTTTTCATCAGTTAAAACTGATATCACAGAAGAGAAGCTTTTACATATCTTAGAAAATAGATGAAGCCTATATTTAGAGAGTTTACCTATTTTTCCTTTAGATGGAGAATGGCTTTTGTATTCTATAATAAATATTGTTTTATTACTAGAGAGCACATTATAAAAGCTACGTTTATTTAAGCTAATATATTGTTGAAATAAACCTAAATGTTGATGGTTCTTATATATATATACCCAAAGCTTTTTAGCTCTTATAATACTATTAAGGATATGTCTATTATTCATCAATCTTACTTTATTTTAGCTAAGGAAATAACTTTAGCATAAGACTTACTGCTAAACATTTCTTTTAGAGAGCTACTAATAGTTTTTAATATAGTCCTACTACTAAACACCTTAAATAAAAGTGAAGCATTACTTGCTATATATATTATTCTTTGCCGATTACCCTTACCTTTTAGTAATCTATTTAAACTATATAGCCTATTTATATTAGAAATGTTATAGATATCTTCTACATATTGAATATCTAATTTAAAGTCTAAGCTTGTTAGTAGATAATTATCTTTTAGTTTATTTTTAACTTCTATAACCTTTGTTGGAAAATGTAATACAAGTTCATCTAGGCCTCCACCACATATAGCTATAGCATAGCTATAACTAAATATTGTTATTAGCTTAGCTATAAAAGCAAACAAATAACAATCATATATTCCTACTATAATTAATGAAGGCATAGAAGGGTTAATTAATGGACCAACTATATTAAAAACTGTGTTAACTTTAATTCTATTTCTTAACTTAATTAAAAGCTTTAGAGTAATATGATATTTTACTGCTAACAAAAAGCAATAGTTTGTTTTATCAAATATTATTCTAGAATGGACAGGAGCTATGTTTAAGTTTATGTTAAAAAATGATATTAAATCTGAAGAACCAAAGCTATAGTTACTACGGTTTCCATGCTTTATAATACTAACTCTACAACCTGATGCAACTATAGAACTAATAGTTGATATATTTAAGCTATTAGCAGCATCACCCCCAGTTCCAACTATATCACTAAATAAAGAATAAGGACGAGGAAAATAAATAGAATTAGCTAATAAAGAAATAATAATGCCTAAAACCTCATTCAAATACTCTCCACGTGCTTTTATATTAAAAAACAATAATAATAATTCATTTGCATAAAACCCATAAAAGCATTTAGTCTTAAAGAAGTTCATAGTTCGATAATAAGATATAGCTCTATAATATATAAAGCTTTGTATATTATTTTCCATTGTTGTATGGGATTTTCGTTTTAATAACTAAATAAATAATAAGCTACTGCAATCTTGTTGGGAAAGCCTCCCATATATATTCTCTGTAGTTCAGTGGTAGAACGGTGGGCTGTTAACCCGCGTGTCACTGGTTCGAATCCAGTCAGAGGAGCATCATAGTTCATATGTTTATATGTTTATATGTTGAGGGTCGTTAGCTCAGTGGTAGAGCAGTTGACTTTTAATCAATTGGTCGCAGGTTCGACACCTGCACGACTCAACCTATAAGAAACATAAGATAATTAATCATATAAGAATTCCCCCAATAAACCAATAAGTATTAAGCTATAGTATCCCCGATATCAAATATTTTCTTATTTGTATTTTTAAAATCATTAGCTGATATTACAGGCCTACCTTCTAATTGTATTTTAGAAGCTGCTAATACACCAAACCCGGTAGTTAAATATATTCCTCTTTTATTAACAGCTAAAACTAGACCAGGCCTAAGCATTTTATTCTTATATTCAACATATGCTTCTAATATCTTTATTCTTATCTTCCTAATAAATAGAAAGCTACCAGGCCAATATATAAAGGCTCGAATATGTTTTTCTAAAATAAAAGCAGGTAAACACCAATTTAATAAACCTTCTCTTATATATGCTTTATTAGCATAGACAGCAACCTTTTCAGTTTGATAAATATATGATATATTGCCACTAAATAACTTTAGCAAAAAGCCTCTTAATAGGCCTATACTTATTAAAACTAACTTTCTACTTAAAGTAATATGATCATCATTATAACTTATTATACATGGTTTTTTAAGCAATGTTGGACCAGTGTCTATTCCATTATCCATTTGAATAATAGTAACACCTGTTTTATTATCTCCTGAATATATAGCTCTTTGAATAGACGCAGAGCCTCTCCATCTAGACAAAAGAGATAAATGAATATTAATACAACCAAACCTTGGTAATCTTAATATTCTATTTGGCAAAGCTAACCCATATGAAACAACTATTATAACATCAGCTTTTATAGCTTTAATAATTCTAAATAGCTCTTCATTAAAACCTAAAGCCTGAAAAGAGTCTATATTATTTTCTAATGCTATTTTTAATACTGGCCTTTCATATAGGTTGTTATTTGAAAAGCTAGGCTTAGTTAAGATACTTATTACATTGCACTTTAAATCTAATAGGCTTTTCAAATGCATCGCAGATAACTCTGAGCTGCCAGCAAATACAATACGATAAATCCTAAATAATTCTTTAGTTATCATCTATCTATGATTAGGTTCCCAAATAAATGTTCTATTTCATGTTGAATACATATAGATAAAATACCATTAGTTCTTATTCTATATGTATAACCTTTTTCATCAAAAGCGCTAATATAGATACTTTTATATCTAACTACAAGAGCTACAAAGTTAGGAATAGATAAACAGCTTTCTTCAGAATAAGTCTTCCCACTACCTTCCAATATTTCAGGGTTAACTAAAACAAGCTTACTATTTTTATTAGGTTTAGCTTCTATATTAGGTTTAGAAATATCAATAACAATAATTTGTTTATGTATATCAACCTGAGTAGCGGCAAGGCCAATGGCATTATTAAAATACATAGTTTCAAACATATCATTTAATATTTTAAGGATATTATTATCGAACTTAACAACAGGCTCAGCAGTTTTCCTTAGCTTTTCATCTGGGTATTTCAATATGTTTAATAATGCCATAATATAACATTCCCCCCATAGACTTCGCAATAGGCAAGACTATTAGATAATGCCCAAAGTGGGATTCGAACCCACACAGCGGAAGCCGAGGGATTTTAAGTCCCTTGTGTCTACCCATTCCACCATTCGGGCTAAGTCATAAGGCGTGTCCCGGATTTGAACCGAGATTGCTGGGTTTGCAGCCCAATACATAACCATTCTGTCAACACGCCAGGCTTATTAATTTAAAAGCTATCAGTTAAATATTAAGGGAAAGGTTTGGTTTCATTCTACTGTATTCCCCCCACTTCTCCTTCTCAACCACATAGTACTACGCTACCACATAGCATCATCTTCACCTCCCACCCCATATTAACTACAATATAATATAACAATATAATACCTAATAATATACAACAAGAAGTTGGAGCTTATATATGTTAAATAGAAACAGCTTTGACGTTATTATTATTGGTGGGGGTCATGCTGGAATAGAAGCTGCTGTAGCTTCATCTAAAATGGGATGTAAATCACTTTTATTAACACAAGATATTCTAACTATAGGTAAAATGTCTTGCAATCCAGCTATTGGGGGAATAGGTAAGGGTCATTTAGTTAAAGAAGTTGCTGCATTGGGTGGAGTAATGGCAAAAGCTATTGATAATTCTGGGATTCAGTTTAAAACATTAAATTCTAGCAAAGGGCCTGCTGTACATTCTACAAGAGCTCAAGCTGATAAGTCTCTATATAATAAAGAAGCTTATAGTATCTTAAAAACCCAAAAAGGCCTTACAATCCTATCTCAAGAAGTAAAAGAATTAGTTTTAAAAAGCTATAATATAGTCGGAGTCATAACGACTAAAGAATTATTGTTTAATGCAGAAGCAATTATATTAACAACTGGTACTTTCTTGAATGGTAAAATATCTATTGGGAAAAGCTTTTTTAGTGGTGGAAGAGTTGGTGATAATTCATCTAAACTATTACCAAAGTTTCTATATAGGTTACCACTAAATATAAAAAGGTTAAAAACTGGGACTCCACCTCGTTTAAATATTAATAGCATTAACTTTAAGATATTAGAAGCTCAATACAGTGACTACCCACTTCCATATTTTTCTTTTTATAAAGGAAAAGCTAAAAGCATCAGACAGGTTCCTTGTTATATAACAAAGACTAATAAGATAACACATGAAATCATTTCTAGTAATATTGAAGATAGTCCAATGTATAATGGTAATATAAAAAGCATCGGACCTCGTTATTGTCCTTCTATAGAAGATAAAGTTGTAAAGTTTTATAATAAGCCTTCACACCAAATATATCTAGAACCAGAAGGTCTAAATAGTAACAAAATATATCCAAATGGGTTATCTACTTGTTTACCATACAATATACAAAAATATATAGTAAGATCAATAAAAGGATTAGAAAAAGCGCATATTATTTCACCTGGCTACGCAATTGAATATGATTTTATTAATCCTATAGATCTTAAACTAAGCTTAGAAAGTAAACTAATTAAAGGCTTATTTCTTGCTGGTCAAGTTAATGGTAGCACGGGTTACGAAGAAGCAGCAGGTCAAGGAATTATAGCAGGAATAAATGCTGCCAGAATGTGCTTTAATAAAGAAGCTTGGACACCTCGACGAGATCAAGCTTATTTAGGAGTATTATTAGATGACTTATGCACACAGGGAGTTGAAGAACCATATAGAATATTTACTTCAAGGGCAGAATATAGACTAATATTACGAGAAGATAATGCAGACCTCAGGCTAACTGAAATAGGTCGGAAGCTAGGATTAATTAGTGAGTCACATTGGAAAAGCTTTTGCGCAAAGGTTAATAATATAGAAGCTATACACCAAAAGCTAAAAGAAGCTTTCATCTATCCAAATACAAAAGCTAGTAACTATATAAATAAGCTTTTAGTAAACCCATTATTAAAAGAAACAAACTGTAAATGCTTACTAAAAAGACCAGCTATAAACTATAATATATTATTAACTTCAAAAGGGTTTCCATATTTTGATGCAAAAGCTTTTAAAGAAGCTGAAATACAAATCAAATACTCTGGCTATATTGTACGTCAATATGAAGATGTTAAACGTAACATAAGTAATGAACTAATAAAAGTACCTTATAATATTGAATATAATAATATCTCTGGTTTATCTAATGAAGTTACTGAAAAGCTAAAAAAGCATCACCCATCAACTATTGGCCAAGCTTCAAGAATAGCTGGCATTACACCTGTTGCCATTTCTATGCTTTTAATTTGGTTAAGGAAGAGCAATATGTTAAAACTACACTAATAATTAGAATTCATGAAGCATGTTGTTAAAGGCTGTCTAAGGTTCTTTTATGTTATAATGCTGCTTTTATAAGACCTATATAATAATACATATGAAACACCTAATTAAGACAAATAAAAGCATTGATTACTACACATTAAAAACAAATAAATTGGGTCTTCGTTCACGTGCTTGGTTTAAAATAGATGAAATACAAAAAGCTGTTAACTTATTAAAGCCAGGAATGTCAGTAGTTGAGCTTGGTTCAAACCCGGGTGGGTGGTCAGAATACGTCTTAGATAAAATAGGAAAACAAGGTTCAATCATAGCCTGTGATATTCTACCTATGAATAAACTAAAAGGAACATATTTTATACAAGGTAACTGCTTTGCTAAAAATACTCTAGAAATGCTATACCTAAAAACAAAAGGTTCCAAAGTTAATGTTATATTATCAGATATGGCTCCAGCTATTACGGGCATCTCTTCTATTGATATTCCTAACTCTATAGAACTTATAAAGCTATCTCTAAAAATATGTTTAGCTATTCTAAAACCAGGAGGTAGTCTTCTAGTAAAAGCTTTTCAAGGAGAAAGGTTTGCTAGTCTATATAATAAGCTAAGAACTATATTTAATAAGGTTAAGCTATGTAAACCAAAGGCTTCTCATTATTATTCAAGAGAGGTTTATGTTGTAGCTAAAGGACTAGCTGTATAGGTTTATAGATACATTCTTTATTGTACTAAGGAACTGTTGTTAGAGACTCTAGAGGGAGAAGTACTTCTAGCATATACCGAGGTGGCGGAATAGGTAGTCGCGTTACTTTGAGGTGGTAATGCTTTATAAGCATACGGGTTCAAGCCCCGTCCTCGGTATTATATAATAAACATAATACACATCTAAAGCGGAGTGGAGCAGTTTTGGTAGCTCATCGGGCTCATAACCCGAAGGTCGTTGGTTCAACTCCAACCTCCGCAACTACAGCTAACTTCCCTTCCTAGCTAGGAGCTCTTGGTTTATTAGGAGAAGGTAGGAGAGGAGAGAGTTAACAGCTATAGCTATTAAAGAGCTTCTCTCTCCCCTCTCTTATATATACTTCTACTTCTAACTAACCTTCTCCTCTTCTCTCCTTTCCCTTTCCTTATTCTTATCCACCTTTCTCCTCTCCTTTCTCCCCCCAGGCTTCCCCCTCAACACATCCAAACATTCCTCTCCTTTCATACCGCTAACTATAGTTCCAATAGCTACAGCAGCTATAATAGATTCTAGAGACAGTATGTATGGTAGTTTAACACATATTAGGTTTATAGTTCTAGAAGGCTAGGTATTTAGAACGCAATAAGCCTTTTGTCTTTATTACTGAACATATAGAAAGTAACCAACCTTTTGTTTCTATTGGATCTGTATCTTTTGAGGCTATATAGCTATGGTTTAAGGACATATTAGCTTTAGGTTTATTTAGCATATAATATAATAACTATTAACTAAACTGCACTAAGGATATTATATTGTTAAACCCAACAAAACATAGCTTTAAATATGGTAAACATACTGTAACTATCGAAACCGGTGTAATAGCTAGACAGGCAGATACTTCAGCATTAGTTAATATGAACGAAACAATCGTTTTAGTAACTGCTGTATATTCTAAACAAATAAAGCAACCTCAGGCTCTCTTTCCTTTAACTGTGAACTATCAAGAGCGAACATATGCAGCTGGTCGTATTCCAAGTGGTTTTTATAGAAGAGAAGGACGTCCTAGTGAATCTGAAATACTAATATCTCGCTTAATAGATAGACCTATTCGTCCTTTATTTCCAGATAGCTTCCTAAATGAAGTTCAAATATTTGCTACAGTATTATCTTTAAACCCTCAAGTTACTACTGATATAGTATCTTTAATAGGTGTGTCAGTAGTTCTTAGCTTATCAGAACTTCCATTTAATGGACCATTTGGAGTTGCAAGAGTTTGCTATGTTAATGACAAATATCTATTAAGTTCTGATATTACTGGCCAAACAGCAAGCAGCTTAGACTTAATAGTTGTTGGTAGTTCTAATTCAATACTTATGGTCGAATCTCAAACAAAGCTTTTAAATGAACAACAAGTACTAGAGGCTATTCTATTTGGTTACAAAGAACAGCAAAAAGTAGTTAATAATATTAACGAACTAACTAAAAGACCATGTAATAAAAGCTGTATTCATAAAAACTATAGTTCTAATATAGAATACATATTCCTAAAAGCTAAAGTAACAAAACTAGCAGAACCTCGCATATTTGAAGCTTATCAAAATACAAACAAGAAGGAACGCTTTTCTTCAATAGAACTAATTAAGCTTGATATCTTAAATAGTATAACTGACTCTAGAATACCTAGTATAATTCTTAGCTTAGAAAGGAATATTATGAGTAGCTATCTCTTAAAAAAAGGAATACGTATTGACGGTCGTAATAAAAAAGCTATTCGTAATTTAAACATTCGTATTGGCTTTTTACCTAGGACGCATGGATCTGCTTTATTTACTAGAGGAGAGACTCAAGCTTTAGTTACCGTTACTTTAGGGAATCAACGAAATGCTCAAAATGTAGACGAACTAAAAGGCGAACGCATAGATCGATTTCTTTTTCATTATAACTTTCCTCCGTTTTGTGTTGGAGAAGTTGGCATAATTGGTAGTCCAAAACGACGTGAGGTTGGTCATGGTTGGTTGGCAAAAAGGAGCTTACTACCTATTATACCTGAAGACAACATATTTCCATATACAGTTAGAATTGTATCAGAAATAACTGAGTCTAATGGGTCTTCTTCTATGGCTTCAGTATGCGGAGCATCCTTAGCTTTAATGGACGCAGGGGTTCCTATATGTTTTCCAATAGCTGGTATTTCTATAGGTCTAATAAAAGAAACCAATAACTATTTATTACTCTCCGATATTATAGGTGATGAAGACCATTTAGGAGATATGGACTTAAAAGCTTCAGGTACAAAGGCTGGTATGACTGCTATTCAAATGGATATAAAAATACAAGAGCCTGTATATAAAACCATTATAGACCTAGCCTTAAAACAAGCTAGATCTTCTATATATTTTATATTAGACATAATGAACAAATCTATTAGCTCTTCTAGAAAAACTATAGGTAAATATGCTCCAAAGTTATACACAATCAATATAAGTCCTGATAAAATTAAAAGTGTTGTTGGAAAAGGAGGTTCAATAATAAAGTCTTTAATAGAAGAAACTAATACTAATATAGATATTTCAGATGCTGGCATGATTACTATATACTCTTCTAATGATAATATGGCGAACATTGCCTTAAATAAAATAAAAGAAATTACTTCTGATATCAAAATAGGAAACACCTACTCAAGTAAAGTTATTCGTATTGTCGAGTTCGGAGTTTATGTTATATATTGTGGTTATAAAGAAGGTTTAGTTCATATTTCACATATAGCTAATAGATATATATCTAAGGTTTCTGATCATTTAACCATAGGCCAAGAAGTACTAGTTAAAGTTCTAGACATAGATCGTTTTGGCAAAGTAAAGCTAAGCATAAAAGAAGCAAGTAACCCTGCAATAAGTAACATTTCTAATAAGCTTAAGCCTAAATGACGTTACAATAGGGGTTTCCTCAGAGTCTACCGAAGTGGCGAAATGGGTAAACGCAGTTAACTCAAAGCTAACCACCTTGTAGGTTTATCGGTTCAAATCCGATCTTCGGTAGTTCTTAACATACACCCCCTATTGAATATACAATTGCTGTTAAATATAAAGACATTATAGAGAATACAAAAGCGAATAAACTCTCCTATGAAATATAACATACTTCCTAAAAGCTACAATAAAGTTCATATCATTGGTGGAAAGCTTAAAAAAGCTAAACTAAATATAAGCAATGACTACAACTTAAGACCTACTTCTAATAGAGTTAGAAAAGCTATTTTTAGTTGGTTAGATCCCTTAGCAAAAGGTTATTATTGTTTAGACTGCTTTGCTGGAAGTGGTGTTTTAGGAATAGAAGCTATCTCAAGATATTCGTTAAATGTTACATTCTTGGAAATAAACAATAACTTCTTCAATAGTTTGATAAAAAACATAAATAGGCTAAAGCTAAATAATATAAGCTTAGTTAATATAAATGCTTTAGAATGGTTAAATAATATTAACAAACCTAAACCTTTTGATCTAGTTTTCATTGATCCTCCATTTTTCAGAGGAATGATAGCTAAAACCATAAACCTACTAGAAAGCCTTAATTACTTATCTCATAAGTCTATAATATACATAGAGTCTGAAATAGGTCAATCAAACTATAAAGTTCCCAAAAGCTGGTTAATATACAAAGCTAAAGACTCAAATAATCTATCATATAAACTGTATATAAGAAGCTAAGGCTCCCGCATTCTGCTAGATTAGTGACTACATTAAACAGCTAGTCTTATTCAATATTATATTATAGGGTTTTTTATTAACGTTAATTATCTTATTAAGCACCTTAAGATACAGCTTATTTCTTTCTTTTATTACAGAATCTAATATCTTATATAGGCTTATCCTAATAACTAATGTTAAAGGTCTTTGTTTAGCTACTACCCTTTTAGATTGTTCTTTAATACCTATCTTAACCCATAAGACAATATTAGAATCTAATAGGCTCTTACATATATCTATATGGACAACAGATCCACCTCCAGTAGCTAATATAATGTTAGTTTTTATTAGCATAGTTCCAATTAGGCTTTCTTCTTTTATTCTAAATGATAGTTCTCCCTCTAAATAATAAGTTAAGTCAATAGATGCTTTATATTTAGCTTCTACTTTTATATCTGAATCAATATAAAACAGGTTTAGATGTCTAGCTAAGAAGTTACCTATCGTAGTTTTTCCAGAACCCATTAAACCTACTAAAGCTATGCTTATTATTTCTTTCATTTAGCTATATAGTGTTTATCTAATAAAGAAGTCTAAAAGAGCTAAAGAAGCTAGTATTTAGGAACATTCTAGGTTTAACTACTAGCTACTCTACTTTTAAATGCTTTAGGTTTAGGTGAAGAGGAGAGGGAGAGTTAGGGCCCTTTGTTCTTTGAGGTTAAAATATAACTAATACAATATTCCTTCCTATAGATATCAAATACGTATTTTGGAGAAACTTGCTCAGATGATAGCTTTTCACCTTTGATAGCTTTATGAATACCTATTGGTAACATACTTTTAGCTGTTAATAATATGGGCTTTTTTATAGTTATAGTTCTTAGTTCAAGGTTATCATCCAAATAAAACAATAAGTCAATATTACTAACTATTACATATTCTTTATATTGTTCTAGTTCTATAGATAGTTTCTTAAAGATGAGTCTAAGTCTATTTGGGTTAGTTCTTCTAAACCAGGTTATTAAACCAATATTGGGTTTATGGTAGTTTGTTAGATATGCTTCTTCATTAGCTTTTATAACTAATAGTATTTTGGGTTTAACAGAGAACCAGGGTTGAACAACAGCTTCTAATGTAGATATGTTAACTAAGGGTAGGTTTGTATAGATAGATAAGCCTTGAGATAAAGATATTCCTATCCGTATGCCAGTGTAGCTACCATAATTATTACTAAAAGAAAGGTATTTAATATCAGTTAATGAAAGGCCTACTTCTAACAAAGCGCTATCTATAATAGGTATAGCTAAATGAGGTTGTTTATATGGGGCTTTTGATAGGTATTCACTAATTATAACATTATTAATGGATAATGCGACAGAACAGAATATATTAGTTGTGTTAATAGCTAATAGACGTATATGCAAGGGAGAAGAACCGTAAATACAGTTAAGTTAGTAGTTGGTTCTTGGTTCTGCTAATACTTTAGTATATGGTTTAGGTTAGACATAAGCTTTCCCCCCAGTTAAGACCAACACATCATAACACAGATTCAAAGAGCTATCCTCTCCTTCCCCCATATATACCTACCGCATCTGTCTCATACTCTGGTTTTAATCCTTCAACAGCTTATTGATTAACCGGACAACCAGTAGGTCTTTCCCCCTTTCTAGTTCATATTATTAACACTTCCTCCTTCTCCTTAAACACTAACTAACCCCCTCCCCCCCCCTTCCTTCCTTTCCTTTAGTCTCAACCACCCTCCTGAAATACTTCTTTGCTGATGATGCTTTCTTTCTTTTCCGTTCAGAGGTTGGCTTTTCATAAAATAACCTAGAACGCACTTCACTTAGTAAACCGCTACGCTCAACCATCCTCTTGAACCGACGTATGGCTATTTCAAATGGTTCGGCTTCTTTAATAAAAACAATACACATAAATTCTCCTATACTATACGGGGGTTCATGTTGATATCTTTATTTAAATACAGCTATTGGTAACAGGTAATTCTTGGTAAGATGAAGCTGTTGAACCGACAAATAAGACAAGAGAACCTCTCCTTCCTTCTCTTTAAGTTCTAACTAAGAACTCCCCCTCTCAACACTCTCTCCTCTCTCCCTTCCTTTTTCCTATCTCTATATATACCTCTCAAACGTACCTCCACATCATTCCTCCTCCTCCTCCCCCCCCCTACCCCCAAACGCTAGAAGACCCATAATATCTTATCCTCACTACCATTCAAGCCTTCAAGTAACAACCTAAACCTAGGAACAACTTAGGAACAACAAACCCCAACACTTCGACTTGTCAATAAAAGCTTTTCCAATGAAGAAGCGCTCATTGTTAATATTAATGCTTGTCCTAAGTCTTTAACTAAAACAATGTTGCAGGAACGCACCAAAGAGTTAGTATTCTTCTTATCAACACTAATAGTTTTTAGGTAAGTCTCTACTTTCAACCCACTAGGCACAGATATAGGCAAACGACAGATGGATAACAAACGTATCAACCTACGCTGAACACTTAAATCAATTAACCCTAATCTAAAAGAGATGTCAGAAGCAATCACCATTCCACAGCTAACTGCCTCTCCATGTAACCACTTTTGATACGAAAGGTAAGATTCTATTGCATGTCCAAAAGTATGTCCAAAGTTTAAAACAGAACGCACACCAGCTTCTCGAGAATCTGTTGCTGTTACGTTTAACTTAAGCAAGCAAGCATGTTTAATCATGCTTATTACAACACTCAGTTTACGCTTCAATATCTTAAACATCATTTTCTCAAGCCATTTAAAAAAGTCCCCATCAAGCGCAACACTTATCTTAATAATCTCTGACAAGCCTGAGTGCCATTCTCGTTGAGATAAAGAGCTTAGGTTCGAAATATCTAATATTACTCTGTCTGGCAAATGTATTGTCCCAACAAGGTTCTTTCCAAGTGCGGTGTTCAGTCCATTCTTTCCTCCAAAAGCTGAGTCTACTTGAGCTAAAAGAGTTGTTGGGATGTGTATTAATTTAACACTTCGCATATAGCAGGATGCAATAAACCCCGAAATGTCACCAACCACTCCACCTCCAAAAGAAGCAACCTTCGAGTCTCTGCTTAGTTCCTCATACAAAAGAACTTTGAGTATACCGATGAAAAACCTTAACCGCTTATAACGTTCTCCAATTCCAATAATGACCTTTGTTACTTTAAGACTATTCTTATTTCTTTTGAAGCTTCGTAATCGCTTGAGCCTACATAAACTAGCAACTGAACTATTAGTGATTAGCACCAAGCTCTTGATGTTTTCATACGCTATAAAATCCCAATGCTTCTGAGACTGCATGCCTACATATCGAATGTTTCTTTTAGAAAAGCTCATAACAGGCTTTAGGTTGGTTTGTTATTGAAAGAAGAATGTTAAGTGAGAACTTCTCACTAAATAATATGTACACAAGAATGGGTTTCGGAATGTTGAGTTATTTAATGAGGTTTGGTGTGGTGTACTGGCATCTAGGCAGTTATCATATTAGCTCCACCATACTAACAACTGCTTTATCACCTTTGCGTATGTGTGATTTAATAATGTGGCAGTAACCTCCCTTTGTTTGAAGATACCTGGGTCCTAGAATGTTAAAGACTTTCCTAACGCATCTTTCATTATTTAATTGTTCCATCACTGACCTAATGTTAGCTACTGTTTTCTTTTTGCCTTGAGTAATTATTGGTTCAATGATTTTCCTAAGGCTTTTTGCTTTTACAAAACAAGTGCATATACGTTCCCTTGTTATAAGCGAATGTGCTAAGCTTTTAAACATCGATTGCCTATGGCTGCTCTTTCTATTCAGTTTTTTTAAGGATAGGTTGTGTTTCATCTTAGACAGAAAGTAATGAGAACTGAGACTTTAGGATATGTATCGACTGTCTTAGTGCTTCTATCGGAGTAACTGAACCATTTGTTTCAATGTTTAGAATTAGTCTCTCAGAGTTATAGTTAATGAGGCTGACAGAATAGCTAACGTTTTTAACTGGAGAATAAAAAGCATCCATAATTAGTTTACCATTATTCCAACATAACCCATTGCTTTTAGGAACATAGCCCCAGCCTTTCTGTATTTTAAGATATGCACTCAACCTTCCTGAGTCCAAATGGCATATTATATGGTTGGGGTTAACTATCTGACATCTGTAGTCCGTTTGAATATCTCTAGCATATACTGTTCCTGGATTTGTTTTACGTAGAGTGAGAGTTAGTGAAGCAATATGTACGTCCAACTTAAAAACAACATTCCTTATATTTAATGCTAACTGCAAAGAATCCTCTGCTATACCGGTAACTGAAGAGAATTCATTTGAAGAACCAACTATCTCAACTTCTGTAACAGCAGTCCCACATATTGAAGACAGCAAAGTACGTCTGAATGCGCAACCTAGAGTATCACCATAGCCTCTATCAAGAGCTTCTATTGAGAACTGAGACACATTACAGCCTCGTGCAACAATGGATCTTATTTGAGGTATCAGCATTCTAGCACCCATATAGTTCAATGATTAGTCTTTCGTTTAGCTCTATTGGAATCTCTTTGCGTGTTGGCTTTTGTTTAAATGTTCCTTCCATTTTAAAATGATCTACATTCAACCAACATGGAACTTTCTGATGTATCCTGATGGCATTTGTTATTCTGAGTTGGGTTTTTGACTTATCGTGGATTTTAATTGAATCTGCTGGCTTAACTAAAAATGAAGGAATGTTCACTACTCTGTTGTTTACCAAGATGGACCTATGTGCTATTAGTTGACGTGCTTCAGCTCTTGTTACACTAAAACCCATTCTGTACACAATATTGTCTAACCTAGCTTCTAAAGTCTGTAGTAGAAGGGTTCCTATTTCAGAATTAGCTTTATAAACACTTCGTAGATAAATTAGGAACTGCCTTTCTGTAATTCCATAGATTCGTTTAGCTTTTTGCTTTTCACGGAGTTGAATTCCATAGTTGGATACCTTCAGTACATGCTTACTCTGTTGTCCTGGTTTAGTTCTAGACTTACACTTCTCCTCAAACGAACGAATACCACTTTTTAGGAAGAGGTCACAGCCTTCTCTTCTGGAAAGCTTTTGTTTAGGTCCTATATATTTAGACATTGGTATCTTCCTCCTTTTTAGGTTGTATATTAAACTCTTCTACGCTTTGAGGAACGGCAACCATTATGAGGTATGGACGTGATATCTTCTAAAGAGACTATCTTGATGCCTGAGCTGTATAATGCTCTAATGGCAGACTCTCTTCCAGTGCCTGGTCCGTTTACTTTTACTTTTAACGTTTTCATTCCATATCCTACAGCTATTTTACCTACGGTTTCAGCAGTTACCTGTGCGGAAAACGGAGTTGACTTTTTGGATCCCTTAAAGCCATGTTTACCTGAAGCTGACCAAAACAGAACATCTCCATCTTTTGAAGTAATGGTTATGATAGTGTTGTTAAAGGTAGCATGGATATACGCAATACCATCCAGGTTCTTACTGTTAGTGGAACTTAGCTGTTTATCTTTTGTTTTGTACATTGGCTGTAAATTCCTTAGTTGTTGGATGTTTTGCTTTTCTTTCTAGTCTTGGCATTTGTTCTCGTTCTTTGTCCTCTAGTTGGGAGCTTCTTCCTATGACGTATGCCTCTGTAGCAGCTAATGTTAACTAGCCGCTTAATGTTTAAAGATACCAAACGTTTAAGATCACCTTCTACTAAAAGTTTGTTCACTGCTTCTTTTAGATCCACCAGCTTACTTTCGCTTAAGCTAGATATTTTGCAGTTAGGATCAATGCCAGTGACAGAACAGACTCTTCTCGATAAGCTTCTTCCAATACCATATATATATGTTAGGCCAACCTCTACAGATTTGTTACTTGGTATGTTAACTCCAATAAGCCTAGCCACTTATCCCTGCCTCTGTTTATGCTTTGGGTTAGAACTACATAAAACCCTAACAACACCTTTTCTCCTTACCACTCTACACAGCTTACATATTACTTTAACTGATGCTGACACTTTCATGGTTAGGTTTAGTTCTGAATATTATTCTAGCTCTCAAAGGGTCATACGGACTAACCTCAACAGTCACCATATCTCCAGGTAAGATCTTAATAAAATGTATCCTCATCTTTCCAGAAACGTAAGCTAAAACCACATGACTATTCTCCAACCTAACTCTGAAGTTGGTGTTTGAAAGGTTTTCGATCACTTCTCCGTGCATCTGAACATGTTTGGTTTTTGGCATACACTCCTCATATATTAACAGGTTTTAAAGAACTTGTTGAAACGTATGAAGTTAGCATAGAACTTCAATTGTTCTGTTAGAACCAAAGTTGTAGTTATTAGGGAAATAGACGTGAACTCATTTAGTACAAGGACCTGCTTAGTAAATAAAGATAATAGTCTAATAACAGCACAACCTAAAACTATACACAGAGACTTAGTAATGATTAATTCCCTAAATAAATAGTTTAAGCGTTCCTTAGTATTTAACCCAGGTCTAAGACTATCAATAAACGTTGCACTTCTTTTCATGTATCTTGAAACATTGTTAGCCTTCACATCCCATCTTGTGAATATAACGCAAAAGTAGAACATTAAACTAACATGGAACAAGACCTCACAGACTGCCTCAATGGCTTTAATAAGTTCCTGAATGCACAACCATTTATAAAGCGGAACACAAGCTACACATATCTTCTCAAAGAAGTTAACCTGAAGTGTTGACGTAACACAGGCTAGTGTTAAAGGAAAAAGGATTACTGGAACCAAACTAACAGAAAAGCAAGAGGAGTATATTCTGTCAGTCTTTTGACACCAGAATGTTAGTCTTTGTGATGCAAGCTCTGTTAAAACGCTAAAGTAAAACAGCAGGCTAAGGTCAGTTAGTAACAAGAAGCTAGGGGTTGGGGTCTTATCAATGGTTGTTTTCAGTATAAGCAACAACCTAGGAACATATGTTAATAGCCTAAACAGAATAATTAAAGAAGCTCCACTACCAATGCCAGACATGCTTATATGCTCAGTCAACCACATTAGAACCATTGAACCAACCGTTAACAAACCCACTAAACCCACAATGCCCACATATGGGTATCCAAATAAGGGTGTGAAATAATGCATACTAACTGCAGACTCAATAGATGTGAAAAGTAGTGTTAGTAGCCTAGCTAGCAATATATAAACGCTAGTTAGTAAAGAGGTTTCAGGGTTTGGCTTTAACAAGAATGTTAAAAAGACTTTCATAAGCAACTGCAAAGTCATTAACGGTGTTAACCTGATTGAGCTGGAATGTGCTTCTTTTGAAGGATAGCTTAGGGGAATGGGTATGTACATAATTAAGCGGCATATGAAAAGCATAACGAATGTTTTAAGAAGACGTTTCATCGAGTAATTACTGTAGTTCATGGGTCAGACACATGTAGATTCTCTTACCCTTGGCTATATATTCTGATGACTTTAGCATTATTTCCAACCAAGTTAAAGCGGTTCAATAGTAGGTTTGAAACTGTGCCATAGAAAAGGTCTACTTTTAATACTTTGTTATAACTCAGACTAACAATATGGTTTCTTTTATATCTTGTGAACCCAAGCTTTGGAACTCTTCTTTGAATTGGAGTTTGTCCGCCTTCAAAGCTTGGTTTAACTGCGCCTCCTGTTCTAGATCTTTGACCCTTGTGGCCTCTACCTGATGTTTTCCCTTTCTTAGAACCCAACCCCCGACCAACCCTAACATTTTGTTTGTAACGTGCATTTGGGATTAGCTCATTTAGTTTCATTTCCTTCGGGGTGTTTAATGTTGAGGGTTTTTATCAAATATGGAACTTTCTTAATCAAACCTACGGTGAATCTATTATTCGGTACAACTCTGAAGGACCAAAGCTTACGCAGGCCTAAAGACCTAATGTATGTTCTATGCTTACTGCTAACTGAAATTAAGCTCCTTACTAACTGCACCAAGATCTTCTTATTTGTTGTCATTGGCTTTTGAATGGAGAAATGCCTCTTTTACGAAATATGTAGTTCAAGCTGTTCAGACTCATTAGACCATCTAATACTGCTGGAATAACATTGAACGGATTATTGGAGCCATGACATTTAGCGACCACATGGTTAATACCTGCTACACTAAACACAGACCTTACATGGTTACTCGCTATGATTCCTCTACCTTTTATTGAAGGAATTAATATAACAGTAGCAGCTCCGAATTTACCAACGGCTTTGTGAGCGATTGTATCTTCCAACATTGAAACTTTGATGACATTTCTTTTAGCATTGTTAACAGCTTTTTGTACGGCTAACGACGTTTCTCTTGACTTACCTTTACCAACACCAAGGTTACCACAACCGTCACCAACTACAACTAAAGCTGTGAAGCTAAATATACGTCCGCCTTTCACTACCTTCGTAACTCTATTGATGGTAATTAACCTTTCAAACACCAGTTCTAATGGCTTATGCATTTTAGTATATGGGCTTATGGGTTTATGTATATTGTCTATGTATATTGTCTAAAACTGAAGACCATAGCACCTTGCTGACTCGGCCATGCTCTGTATTAAGCCATGGTATTGAAACCCAGATCTATCGAAAACAACCTTATTAACGCCAATGGAAACAGACTTTACAGCTATTAGTTTACCTATCAATGAGGCACCAAACTTGTTCTTTCTTAGTCTGAAGTCTATATATTTGAATGTTGCTATAGTAGAAACACCAGTAACTATGTGATTACCTTCTTCTGAAATGACATACGCATAAAGATGTGTATTTGTTTTATATACTACCAACCTAAATAAGCCTATCTTTTTAAGCTTAGCTCTTGTTCTTTTAGCTTTTGTTTTTACTAGCCTCTTTACGTTTAAGTGCTTCATTTCTTTTTTGTCCTCTCTTTCAAATTAACCGTCTCGTTAATAAACCTTATTCCTTTGCCTTTGTATGGTTCGATTGGATGGAAACTCTTTATTTCTGCTGAGACTTGTCCAACCAGCTGTTTATCCACTCCAAACACTTCCAGCTCATTAGGTGATATAAGATGAAGTTTAACGTTCCTATTCACACAATAGATAATAGGATGGGAGAACCCTAACGACAAGGTTAACATATTATTTCTAATTGATGCTCGAAAGCCAACACCGTTTAAAACTAAGACCTTTCTAAAACCTACGGTAACCCCTGAAACCATATTCGAGATTAGTGCTCGAACAGTTCCTTGTATTGCAGAGGTTCTTTGATTGCTAAAGAATGGAATTACCTTTAGTATTGTTTGGTGGAGTTTAAGTTTTATTACCGAAGGCACATTTAATGTAAGAGATCCGAGTGGACCGGTTACCTGAAATGGTTCTCCAACATTCACTTGCACATTGTTTAATGGTATGGGTTTTCTACCGATACGTGAGCTTTTCATATTGCTATGAAATATGACATATCACTTCTCCTCCTACATTAAGTTTCTTCGCCAGCTTATCAGTGATTGTACCTTTGGAAGTAGCGAGGATAGTTATTCCAAGGCCATTCAGATGAGGTTTTATATTGGTGTGTTTATTGTATATTCTCAGTCCGGGTTTGGATATTTGGTTTATGCAACTAATAACAGGCTTTTCGTCCATATATTTTAGCAATATGTTTAGCTTTAAATACCTCTTGCTAGAGCTACATACAAAGAATGTTTTTATGTAACCTTCTCTTTTTAAAACTCTTACTATGGAACATACGGCTTCTGAAAATGGAACAACCACCTGAACCTTCTTTGTAGCTTGTGCGTTCCTGATGTTCGTTAAAAGGCTTGCAACGGAATCTCTGTTCATCTTCGCTACCAGCTCGAAAGTGAAAGACCGGGTATTTCACCGTTAAAAGCAAGCTCTCTAATACACATTCGAGCAAGCCCAAAACACCTGAATACGCCTCTTGCTCGACCTGTAACAACACAACGGCTTCTTCTTCTTACATCGCTTGAGTCTCTTGGTAACTTATGGAGCTTTGTACGTATGCATTGCTTTTCGGATGTGCTCACTGTGGAGCACCTAAGTAGGTTTTTTAGCAAGTTACGATAAGCGAAATGTTTTACTCTCAGCGTAGCCCGTTTCTTTTCTCTTTCTATTACAGAAGCCTTAGCCATGTTCGGTGTCCTTAAATGGAAAGTTAAAGAGGGTTAACAAGTGTTTTGCTCGTTCTTGGGATTTGGTATTCGTTACTATGCAGATGTTCATTCCGCTGTCTACGTTACCTTCTGCATAATTGAATTCAGGGAAAACCATCTGATCTAATATACCTATGTTCAAGTTACCGAACGAATCGAAGGACTTAGTTGGTATTCCTCTAAAGTCTCTTAGTCTTGGTAATGAAATGTTAACTAGCTTATTTAAGAAGTCAAACATCCGTTCATTTCTGATAGTTACTTTTAGACCGACTGCGTCTCCTTGCTTAATCTTAAAGTTGGCAATTGCCTTAGAGGCCTTTGTAACTACAGGCTTTTGTCCTGAGATATTGGCTAAGCTCTCTGCTAGCTTTTCTATCTTTATTCTTTCAGAAATAGCTTTACCAAGCCCCACAGTTAAAACAACTTTAACTAACCTAGGCACTTCCATAAATGAGTTGGTTTTAAACCTCTTGGTCAATTCAGAAGTGGTTGAACCTAAGTAATGTGATAAATATCTGAAGTTGTAATTCATGTTCTTAGCGCTTAACTTCGATATGGTTTCTTGTTTTGGGTTTAGCATTACAGAACCTCCTGTGCTAAAGAAATTACTTTAACAAAGCTCAAGTCTTTAAGTTCTCTTGCCACAGGCCCAAAGATTCTACTTCCGATAGGTTCATATTTGCAATTCAACAAGACAACAGAATTATCATCAAACCTAATAATTGAACCATCAGCTCTATATAAACCCTTTTTCGTCCTAACAATCAGCGCACTATGGACTTCCCCTTTTTTAACCTTTCCCTTTGGAACTGCTTCTTTAATACTTACTTTTATTATACATCCGATGTTAGCGTATCTTCGCTTTGAACCTCCCAACACTTTAATACAGGCTACCGCTTTAGCTCCTGAGTTATCAGTAACGTTTAATATAGACTCTGTTTGTATCATATTCTTGAATCAGCTGTTAAAAGCAAACAACGCCGTCCATGACTTAGTTTTAGATATAGGCTTAACATTCACTATATGAACTATCTCTCCAACCTTAAACATATTGTTTTCGTCATGCACTTGAAGCCTTTTCTTTTTGGAAACATATTTATTGTACAGACTGTGTTTGTGTTTAGAGTTGACTGTCACGGTAATGGTTTTGTTACTCTTTCTTGAACTAACCACAGCTTTTATTGTATGTGCCATGTTGTATTTCCTTTTAGTGTTAAACGACGTAATAAGTTGTTCAATAGGTTTAACCTAACATCCGAACTTCCAACTGTTTGAGCTTGCACCTGTTTAGTCTTAAATGCTTTGGTTCTGACTTTGGATGTTAACAGAAGACTCACTAGCTTATTGAGTTCTTGCTTCAACGTACGTACACAGTAGGAAAGAGTTCCAGAATAAACGCAGTTCATCTAAGCCCTACATACAAACATCGTCTTTAGGGGTAACTTAGCAGCGGCTAGTTTTAATGCTTTCCTGGCCGCAGTTGGTTCCGTACCGCATATTTCATACAATACTTTCCCGGGTTGTGCTACAAATACATAGTGTTCAGGATTACCTTTGCCATTGCCCATTCTAACTTCAGCTGGCTTTTTTGTAATTGGTTTATCAGGAAATACTCGGATTAATACTTTGCCACCTCTCTTCAGATGATGTGTAATAGACCGTCTTGCTGCTTCTATTTGTTTAGAAGTTATTCTACCTCTTGATACTGACTTCAAACCAAACTCACCAAATGAAACATTGTTTCCGCTTTGAGCTATACCTTTATTTCGACCCTTTTTGTCTTTACGGAACTTTCTTTTCCTAGGCTGTAACATAAGACCAAACCTTAAGGTTACCCTTGTATATCCATACCTTAACACCAATAGTACCGTATGTTGTTTTGGCATTGGACGTTGAATAATCAATATCAGCGTTCAGAGTCTGAAGTGGTATTTTACCTTCCTTATACCACTCTTTACGCGCTATTTCAGCACCACCTAGACGTCCAGCACACATTACTTTTATGCCTAGCGCACCTTGACGTATGGAACCACTAACAACTCGTTTAATGATTCGTTTAAATGATACTCTTTTTTCTAGCTGTTCTGCTATGCCTTCAGCAACTAGACTAGCATCAAGCTCTGGCTTTGATATTTCTTCTACTGATATATTTACTGGAACTTGCACCAGGTGTTTAACCTCGGACTTTAAAGTATCGATATCCCCACCTTTCTTGCCAATGATAGTACCAGGCTTAGAGCTATGCACAATTATCTTTATGTTCTTAGGAAACCTTTCAATCATGACCCTTCCTACAGATGTTCTCCTAAACTTATCTTTTAAGACCCGCCTTAACTTAATGTCCTCCTTTAGAAAAGATGGAAAAGTATAGCTATTCGCATACCATCTGGAATACCAATTAAATCTAGCACACACCCTAAATATGTTAGGATTAACTTTTTGCCCCATATATCATCAGCTAATCTCAAAGATAATAGAAACATGGCAGCTTTGCTTTTCTAGGTAGTTTATCCTGCCTTTTGCCCTAGGCCATGGTTTTAACCTGGAAGAAGCCTTATCAACACTAATAGTTTTAATCTTCAGGTTTGTAACGTTGGTATTGTGGCTGTACTTTATGGCCTGAACTGCGGATTGAATCAGTCTCTTAAGTAAGCAGGCAGCTTTTCTCTTGTGAAAAGATAATAGCTCTGTGGTCTTGGAAGCTGGTACATTGTTGAATTCCCTACTTAATGACCTAACCTTTTGTGCTGACATTTGGATACACCTGTATATTACTTTTGTATTCATGCTCATTTGTTTTATTGGGGTTGGAGTTAAAGAACATTGTTTCCGTTACTTTTTCAACCTATCATGTCTCTCCTTGTTCCTTGGTTGCTTTTCCTTAGAATGTCCGTGAAATGTTCGGGTTGGTGCAAACTCTCCTAACTTATGGCCAACCATTTCTTCAAGTATTTGAATAGGAATATGTAGCTTACCATTGTGGACAAGAACAGTTAAACCAACGAATTCAGGAATAATCACAGACTGTCTAGACCAGGTCTTAACCCTTTCTTTTAACTTAAGCTTTAAGATTCGGTTAACTCTATTTAGAAGCGAAGGTGAACAGAATGGACCCTTGGATATCGAACGAGTCATATTACCTCCTTTTGTTTATGATAAGCTTGTCAGTTTGCTTGTTGTTTCTAGTTTTAAAACCTTTAGTTGGGGTACCCCAAGGACTTACAGGATGTCGTCCAGCGGTTGTTTTACCTTCACCTCCACCAT
Source organism: Candidatus Tremblayella phenacoccinincola (assembly GCF_009805595.3). Taxonomy (GTDB): domain Bacteria; phylum Pseudomonadota; class Gammaproteobacteria; order Burkholderiales; family Burkholderiaceae; genus Tremblaya; species Tremblaya phenacola_D. The sequence goes on from NZ_VMQO03000002.1 coordinate 48,580, forward strand.
GAGGATGATCAATTGGGTTCATTGCTACACCACGAACTGTTGGTCTTATTCCCAACCATCTTCTCTTACCTGCTTTTTCAAGACTAGATAAGTTGTGTTTAATATTACCTACGATACCAACAGTTGCTCGACACTCTTTGTTTATTAGCCTCACTTCTCCTGACTTTAACCTAATCTGTGTGTAATGGCTAGTGTTTGAAAGAATAGTCGCGTATGAGCCAGCAGACCTAGAAAGCTTTGCGCCATTAGCTGGAGTTAATTCGATACAATGCACGTTTGTTCCTGAATATATGAGACCGATTGGCAAGCTGTTACCAACCTGAACAGGTACACATCTACCAGATACAATGACGCTTCCAATGGCTAAGCTGTTTGGGGCAATGATGTAGCGCCTTTCTCCATCTGTATATAGAATTAGTGATATGTTAGCGCTTCTATTAGGATCGTATTCAGTTTTTTCTACCTTCCCTAAAATGTAGTCTTTGTTTCTATAGAAGTCTATTGACCTATAGCTTCTTTTGTGACCACAGCCTCTGTGTCTAACTGTGATCGTGCCAATGTTATTACGTCCTGAACACTTGCTTTCCGTTCTTAGTAGTTTTGGGTAAGGAATATTCTTGATCAGCATTCATAGTCTCTTGGTAAGAAGTTATATAAACGAATGTATGCTTTCTTCATTATCTTTTTCCTTAAGAGCTTTTGATGTGTGTTCTTGTTCTTAAGTCTCCGTTTGTGAGTTGGCACATTAAGCGAGTTGATACTGACTTTGAAATGTATTGGATCGAGTGCTAAATGTAGTGCTTCTTTAAGTTTATGGTTGGTTGCTTTTTTGCTAACATCAAGTACAAAGTAACTGCTGTTTAATTTATTCGTAAGCTTTCGGTTCTTTATTATTGTGTATTGGGTGGGAGTTTTCATCAAAGAGATTCCTGAAGCTTGAGGATGCCTTTTAGAGTGAAGAAGGCATTGTTGAACAGAAGCAGGTTGTATGGGTTAACTTCAGCATACGTCATAGTTGATATTCCTCTGACATTCCGAAGGGCTAAAAACAACTCAACACACATTTCTGACTTTTCAACAACGACTAATGATGGAGTCTTTTGTAGATGTTTATTCGAGTTTAGGAATAGCCCAGCTTTAGTTGAAAGAGCTAGAACTTCATTTACAACGTAGAGCTTATCTTTTGTCACGAACTCAGAGAGTATGTATTGTAGCGCTTTCTTGTATACTTTCTTGTTAATCTTAACTGAATAGTTTTTATACAAGGAACTTGGAAAAGCTCTACCTCCACCTCTCCATATAGGACTAGAAGACATGCCTGCCCTCGCTCGTCCTGAACCTTTTTGGACCCAAGGCTTCCTGGTGCTGTGTTTCACACTGGCTCTGTTTTTCTGAACGCTTTGTGCTATCCTTGAGTTAGAGCGATAGGAGGTAACAACTTGGTGTATTAAAGGTTTGTTTGGCTTTAATAAAAATATAGAATCACTTAAGATTACAGAACCAGCATAGTTTAACCCACAATCAAAGACTAATATATTTAACCTCATCACACCAACCTCATTGAAAGCCTGCTGCCTTTGAAACCTGGAACGGCACCCTTCACTAGAACAAAACCTAGTGTTCTAGATACATAACAGATCTCTAAGTTTTTAACGGTAACTAAGTTTGTACCCAAATGACCTGGCATCTTTTTTCTTTTAAATACTTTACCTGGACTTTGGTTCATTCCTGTAGAACCAGGGACATTATGTGATTTAGAGTTTCCATGTGTTGCTCTACCAGAATTGAAGTTATATCGTTTAATTGTTCCAGCAAAGCCTTTTCCAATGCAGCGTCCTTTAACATTTATCTTTCTGCCAACGTACAAAGCTTTGCTCAGTGGGAAACCTTCATTGTTAAACAAGTCCTTACATAGCTCTTTGAGTGCTTTAGATACTTTTAAGGTATTTCCTAAACAACAGTTGTATTTTAGGTATTGTCCTAACTGAGCTCTATTCATTCTAGGCTTTGTTCTTTCAGAGAATATGAGGTGAACCTTCTGTTCAGTTGGGTTTCTCTGAGATAGAAAGTTACCTGAAGTGTTTAATATTGAAGCTGGAATTACTTCGCCGTCCTTTTTATATATACGGGTCATACCTAACTTAACGCAGGGTAAATACAGAGCTTCCATAGGTTTGCCAAGGTTAAAGTTTAACGCTAATGTGTATTTCAGCTGGGATGACCATTCTCATCAAAAACTCAACAGTGTTAATGGTTGGCTGTGTTATCAAAAGTAGTCTCTTGTGGGTTCGGATTTCTAGTTGGTCTCTTGCTTTTTTGTCGATATGCGGAGACCTAAGAACAGTAATCTTTTGTATTTTTCTAGGTAGTGGAATCGGACCGCTTAACTGTGAGCCAGTCTTTACGACCATATTAACAACTTGTTTTATATATTTACCTATAAGACTCCGATTAAATGATTTAACCTTTATTCTAATATTACTAGGAGTCGTTCCAATATTCATTTACTTTATGACTTTTGTGACTAAACCTGCCCCAATAGTCTTACCTCCTTCTCTAACTGCAAAACGTAGACCTTCTTCCATAGCAATAGGGGCAATAAGAGTAACGATTATGTGGACGTTATCGCCTGGCATTACCATCTCAACTCCTTCTGGAAGCTCTATAGTTCCAGTGACATCAGTGGTCCGAAAGTAAAACTGAGGTTTGTAGTTGCTATAAAACGGTGTGTGTCTCCCCCCTTCTCCTTTATTTAAAATATACACTTCAGCTGAAAAGCTAATGTGGGGAGTTATTGTTCCTGGTTTAGATAACACCTGTCCTCGTTCTACATCTTCGCGTTTAACGCCTCTGAGTAAGATACCAACATTATCCCCTGCTTGGCCTAGGTCTAAAAGCTTTCGAAACATCTCAACTCCAGTACAAATAGTTTTTATCGTGCTTCTTAGACCAACTATTTCTACTTCTTCTCCAGGTTTAACTGTGCCTCTTTCCACTCTACCAGTCACAACCGTGCCTCGACCAGATATAGAAAATACATCTTCTACTGGCATTAGGAATGGTTTATCAATTGGTCTTTTAGGTTCTGGAATATAATTATCCAATGCTTCAGCAAGCTTCAGTATGGAACCTTCTCCTAATTCACCTTTGTCTCCATCCAAAGCTAACTTAGCAGAGCCTCTGATTATGGGAACTGATTCGCCTGGAAACCCGTATTTTGACAATAACTCTCTAACTTCCATTTCCACTAATTCCAATAGCTCTTCATCAGTAACAGTATCACATTTGTTTAAATATACAATGATGTGAGGCACTCCTACTTGTCTAGCTAAAAGGACATGTTCTCTTGTTTGAGGCATAGGTCCATCAACAGCAGAACAGACAAGAACCGCTCCATCCATTTGTGCAGCTCCAGTGATCATATTCTTTATATAATCCGCGTGGCCTGGACAGTCAACGTGCGCATAGTGTCTGTGTTTAGTTTCATATTCAATATGTGCTGTATTTATAGTAATTCCCCTGGCCCGCTCTTCAGGTGCTGCGTCTATATCTTCGTATCTCTTTACTTCTCCACCGAACTTGGAGGACAAAACGTTTGTTATTGCAGCTGTAAGTGTAGTCTTTCCATGATCTACGTGACCAATAGTACCAACGTTAATATGCACTTTCTTCCTTTCGAACTTTGGTTTAGCCATGTTTTTTAAAAGTTAAGGTTTAATAAAGGGTTTTAAGTTTAAGCCTCTCAATCATATCTTCTTTCACTTCATTGTAACATTTAAACTTCATTGAATATGTTGCTCGTCCTTGGGACATTGATCTTAAGGAAGTCGAATAGCCAAACATTGAGGACAATGGAACTTCAGACTTAACTACTTTTATATTATAGCTGGTTTCACTAGCAGACTGAACTATTCCTCTTCGAGCCAATATGTCCCCTACAATATTTCCAAGGTATTCATCAGGAGTTTCGATATCTACCATCATTATTGGTTCTAGTAGAACTGGGTTACAACTAAGTAAAGCTTTTTTACAAGCAATGGCTCCTGCCAACCTAAATGCATGTTCACTTGAATCAACTTCATGGTAAGAACCAAACACAAGAGAAGCTTTTACGTCTATGACTTGATAACCAGAAACGACTCCAGCTCTTAGTGTGTCTTGGATTCCTTTACTGACTGATGATATGTATTCTTTAGGTATAACTCCGCCTTTAATTTGATCTTGGAATTCATAGCCTTTGTTCTTATTCGGTTCGACAATGATTACCACATGTCCATACTGACCTCTACCTCCTGACTGCTTAATATATTTACCTTCGACTTTACCACTTTTGTTTTTAATTGTTTCTTTGTATGAGACTTGAGGTTTTCCTACTTTAACATTCAATCCAAACTCACGTTTCATACGTTCAACTAAAATCTCCAAGTGAAGTTCACCCATACCTGCTATTATTGTTTGACCTGACTCTTTCTCGGTATAGGCTTTGAAGGATGGATCTTCTAGTGTTAAGCGACTTAATGTGGTTCCTAGTTTCTCCTGGTCGCTTTTTGTGTTGGGTTCTATTGCTTGTGATATTACTGGTGTTGGAACAGCTATTTGCTCTAAGACTATAGGGTTGTTTATATCACTGAGCGTGTCGCCAGTGGAAACAGACTTTAACCCAACTACAGCTGCAATATCACCAGGTCTAACCTCGCATATGTCTTCTCTGGAATTAGCATGCATTTGAAGTATTCTACCGATTCTTTCTTTTTTGTTCTTGGAAGCGTTTAACACAGAATCTCCTGTCCTAACTCTACCAGAATACACTCTCACGAAAGCTAACAAACCAACAAAAGGATCAGACATTATTTTAAATACAATGGCTAAGAAGCCTTCATCATCTGATGCTGTCCTGCTAACCATTCTTTTACCAATAGTTGACTCTCCTGTAATTGGAGGAATCTCTAAAGGTGACGGTAAGAAATCAATAACTGCATCTAGTAGCATTTGGATTCCTTTGTTTTTAAAAGCACTTCCGCATAACATTGGTTGAGACAACCCACTGATGGTTTGTTTTCTTAATAAGGATATAATATCTTCATTGTTTATGCTATTGCTGTGTGTATCACTATATAAATACTTTTCTAAAAAGCTTTCATCGTATTCTGCTATTGATTCTATCAGTTTCTTACGCCACTCTTCAGCATTCATTCGAGACATTTCTGGTATTTCTTTGTATTCGAACCTTACGCCTTTTGAAGCTTCATCCCAAACGACTGACTTCATTTGTATTAAGTCTATTAAGCCTATGAATTGACCTTCGCTGTACAATGGAAGTGAGATTGGAACTGGATTGGCATTTAGCTTTGATTTAAGCTGTTGGTATACGTTGTTAAAGCTTGCTCCCTGTCTATCCATCTTGTTAACAAAGCATATTCGAGGCACCTTATGTTTTACAGCTTGACGCCATACTGTCTCAGATTGAGGCTGAACTCCACCTACTCCACAATAAACCATACACACACCATCAAGCACTCGCATTGAGCGTTCAACTTCGATAGTGAAATCTACGTGGCCTGGAGTATCAATGATGTTAATACGGTGCAGTTCTTTACAGTCTGTCATGCCAGACCAGAAAGTGGTAGTGGCCGCAGAGGTAATAGTTATGCCTCGCTCTTGCTCTTGTTCCATCCAGTCCATAGTGGCAGTGCCTTCGTGTACTTCTCCGAGCTTATGGTTAACACCTGTATAATATAAAATCCGTTCAGTAGTAGTGGTTTTACCAGCATCAATATGTGCGCTGATGCCTATATTTCTACAATGCGTGATTGGTGTATTTCTAGACATCTAATATAGCTAGGTCTTAAAATGACTGAAAGCCTTGTTGACTTCTGCTAACTTATGCATTTCATCTCGGTATTTTATAGCAGTACCTTTTTTGTTTAGCGCATCCATTAGTTCCTTGTATAGTTTTAAGCTCATTGTTTTTTCACTCCGAATGGTTGCTGCTGCCTTAATCCATCGTAAGGCTAAAGTTGTTCTTCTGGTGTGTTTGACTTCTACTGGAATACGATAGTTAGCCCCTCCAACTCTTTTACTTTTAACTTCAACTAATGGTTTAATGTTTTCTAAAGCTTGAAGAAAGAGCTCTAAAGACTTCTCCTGTCTAGGATGTAACATACTCAAGGTTGAATAAACTATGTTCTCTGCTTTCGGTTTCTTTCCAGACTTCATTATCACGTTTATGAGTTTTGATATTTCTAAGCATCTATATTTAAAATCTGTGCAGGGTTGAGCTTTATAGGTTTTCTTTTTTCTAGGCATGTGGGTTTAGTTATGGTTAAGGATTATTCTTCTTTGTCCCATATTTAGAACGTGACCTTTTCCTATCTTTAACGCCCTTTGAATCTAAGTTTCCTCTAATTATATGATAACGAACTCCTGGTAAATCTTTAACACGTCCACCTCTAATTAAAACCATTGAATGCTCTTGGAGATTATGTCCTTCTCCACCGATATAAGATATTACTTCAGGACCATTAACAAGCTTTACTTTTGCGACCTTTCTTAAAGCAGAGTTTGGCTTTTTGGGCGTAGTGGTATACACTTTAGTACACACACCTCTTTTCTGTGGCGAACCTTGTAATGCTGGACTTTTGCTTTTTTTCTTATACGAGCTTCTACCGTTTCTGACTAATTGGTTTATCGTTGGCATATTCGTTAGTGGGTTTCCTTTTTGTATTTATGATAGATATAACCTGTTCCAGCTGGCACCAACCTACCTACTATAACATTTTCTTTAAGACCTAATAAGTAATCTTGTTCTCCAATACTTGCTGCTTTGGCTAATACTCTTGTAGTCTCTTGAAAAGAAGCAGCGGATATAAAAGACTCTGTAGATAAAGAAGACTTAGTTATTCCTTGAAGAACGTATTCATAGTTTATTATATTGTGTCCGATGCTCAATAGTTCTTTGTTTCCTTGAACTATTCTTGATCTTTCAACCTGTTCACCAATATAGAATGAAGAACAGCCTTTGGAGATAACCCTAACAAACCTTAGCATTTGTTTTACAATGACCTCTATGTGTTTGCTGTTTATGTTCACTCCTTGTGTTTGATATATGCTTTGTATTTCAGCAGAAATGGAGACCAGCAATACTTCAGACCCAAGGGCTTTTAAAACTACAAAGGGGTTTATTGAGCCATCAGTCAATGAATCACCTTTTTTAACATACTGTCCATCTTGAACTGTAATTCGATTCTCAGAGTTGAATGATAATATTTCAGCTTTTGTGTTATTAGTGTTAATATTGGTAATGACGGCCTTTAGGACAACAGTTGAATCAGCTTTAACGGAAACAAACCCTGGAACCGTAGTAAGCACTTTTGTGTCCTTTTGTACTCTTGTTTCAAAAGTGTCAGTAATACGCATCAAGCCACCTGTTATGTCTCTGTTCTTTTTAGCGTTAAATGGAACATAAGCTACAACCTGTCCAGCCGCTACATATTGTTCGTCCTCCGATATAACAATGGTCCCTGGTAACAATAATAGCTTCCTTGAATAACCGTTTGGATTGAGTATTTCAAGTGAAGGTCTTTTTGGTCCCTTTGTATTCTTTATTATATATATAGGCTTTGTCTTTCGAGTCTTAGTGGTTTGGGTCTGAACTGCTTCATTATCCACAAAATATCTAAGCTTAACCAAACCATCGAACTCTGCAATGAGTGGTTTATTAAATTGATCCCATGTGTATATAACGTCCTTTCGATCCACATATTCGAGCTCTTTGAAAAATACCACAGAACCATACGGAACATAGAAATTACGTTGCACTTCCTTGTTTCTGGTTAGAATTATCAGCTTACCTGTCTTAGATATAGCCAACCTTTCCTGAGATCTATTCGACGCTAGTCTAAGCGAACAATGCAGATATATAACACCTTTGCTTTCAGCTTTAACGTTCGACCAAGTTTCATATGAAGCCATCCCCCCAACATGAAAAGTTCGCATTGTCAGCTGAGTGCCAGGTTCGCCTATAGATTGAGCAGCAACAACCCCTACTGCCTCCCCAACACTAATAGGAATTCCAGAGCTTACATCACATCCATAGCACATAGCACACAGACCATTCCTTGTATTACAAGTTAGTGGAGAGCGAATGTGGAATGTTTCAATGTTGGGTTCCATTAAGGTTTCTAACGTAGCCTGCTCAATAAGAGTTCCAGCATCGCATATTACTTCTCCGGTTGTTGTCTTAATTCCAGAAGAGCAGAACCTACCAAGAGACCATTTTGATACAAAACCTAACTCATGTTTGTTCTTTAAGGTGTTCAGAGCATTGATACCAGTGTTCGAACCGCAATCCCATTCTGTAACTACAATCTTCTGAGCTACATCAACTAGCCTGCGTGTTAAATAGCCTGAGTTAGCTGTTTTAAGCGCTGTGTCGGTTAATCCTTTTCTGGCACCGTGTGTAGATATGAAGTACTGTAATGTGGTTAACCCTTCTCGAAAGTTTGCAGTAATTGGAGTTTCAAGGATTGAACCGTCTGGTTTTACCATTAATCCTCTCATTCCTGTTATTTGTTTTATTTGATCTGTTGAGCCTCTAGAACCTGAGTTAACCATGGCGTATATTGGGTTTGGTTTGTTTGTTTTAGATAGCTCAACCATCAATGAGTTCTTTACATATTCTGAAGCTTTGGACCATATTTCCATTAGGCTATTATAGCGTTCTAGTTGAGTTGTTAGTCTGTTATTGTATTGCGATTCCTGGACTTCAACCGCACCCCAAGCGCTTAACGTTATCCCATCTTTCTCTTTTGGTGTAAGCATGTCCTCAATGCTAATTGATATGCCAGATATGGTTGCTATGTTAAAACCACATTGCATCAGCTGTTCAATAAAGTTAATGGTGGTCTGTTTAAAGCTCCTGCGGATAGCCGTTTGAACAATGCCTGCTACTTCTTTCGTTCTTAAAGTCCTGTTTAGCCTATCGAACAAAATGTTTGCAGGTAGAAGTTTGGAGAGTATGGATCTACCGACTGTTGTGGACCAAGCTTTAAAGAAGCTTTCGAGAAGTCCTCTGTGTTTTATGGTTTCCCTAATTCTAATTCTAATGTAGCAGCCTAGTCCCATAATATCTTTAGCTTGAACATATATAGCTTCGTTGACATCGGAAAGAGGCATTTCTTTTCTAGAAACATTCTTAAGTAGCATTGAACATACGTATAAGCCTAAAACCATATCTTGAGCAGGTAGTATTATAGGACGTCCATTTGATACTGATGTAAGATTGTTGACTGGAGTGATGAGATGTTTAGCTTCCAATTGAGATTCCAGTGATAACGGCACATGAACTGCCATCTGATCTCCATCGAAGTCTGCATTAAAAGCAGAGCATACGAGTGGGTTAAGTTGAATTGCATGACCTTCTACTAAAACTGGTTCGAGTGCTTGAATACTAAATCGATGTAGGGTTGGTGCTCGATTCAGGAGAACATAACGACCCCGGGTTGCTTCATCCAATGCTTTCCAAGTTGCTAAGGTCCTGTTGTCAACTTCCTTCCTTGCAGCTTTGACATTTGCTGTTAGCCCGAGCCTTCCCAGAACCCCGAAGATAAATGGTTTGAACAACTCTACGGCCATTGCTTTTGGTATTCCACATTGGCGCATTTTAAGGTTAGGTTCTACTGTTATTACTGAACGGCCAGAATAATCAACACGCTTACCTAATAGATTCTGACGAAACCGACCAGCTTTTCCTCTCAGTAATTCAGACAAAGATTTTAAAGGCTTCTTGTTCGTGCCAAGTGTTGGGTTGCTTTTCCTGTTGTTATCAATTAAAGCATCAACCGATTCCTGAAGTATACGTTTCTCATTCTTTAGCATTATTTCAGGAGCTTTTAACTCTATTAACTTCCGCAGGCGGTTGTTTCTGTTTATTACCTTTTTGTATAACTCATTCAGGTCAGAAGTTACAAGCTTGTTTCCATCCAGAGGTATAATTGGTCTGAGGTCAGGTGGCAGAATTGGGAGAACACTAAGAACCATCCATTCAGGTTTAACGTTTAGCTTTTTAAATGCCGCTAAGGTTCTCAAGCGGCTCAACATAGGTTTCGTTTTAAACTGTTGGTGATGGGTTTCACTTGCAATGGCTTCTCTAATATTACTCATTTCTGATTCTATATCTATTAATCGTAGTAATTTCTTAACACCTTCAGGACCAGTTTCAGCTTTAAAGAAACCACTATGAAGCTTTGTTCTGTATTGAAATTCTTCTTCTGAAATGACTGAGCCTAACTTCAAAGAACTACTGCCAGGCTCAGTGACAATGTAAGCGTTCAAATATATTACTTTCTCAGCATCATTTGCTGTTACGTTAAGAATAGAACTTAGGTTAGAAGGAGATGACTTTAGGAACCACATATGGAAAACAGGAACAACAAGTTCTATATGTCCTAACCTTTCTCTTCGAGTTTTTGATAGAGTTACTTCAACCCCACACTTCTCACATATTATTCCTCTGTATTTAAAATAGCGATACCTACCACACATACATTCGTAGCTTTTAATGGGACCAAAGACCTTACAACAAAACAGACCTTCATATTCAGGCTTCAGGGTACGATAGTTGATGGTGTCAGACGTTTTAACTTCTCCAAATGACCATGCTCTTATTTTGCTAGGAGACGCTAGACTGATTCTAACGGATTCAAACGTTTTATCATTCTCGACTTGATATAGTGATTTTAAAAGGAATTGTTCAATGCTATTCATGGTTAATCTCCAACATCCAACAGAACACCAAGTGATCTAATTTCCCTTAGCAAAACGTTAAAAGACTCAGGAACACTAGTTCTTAAGATGAAGCTGTCCTTAATGATGTTCTCATACATTTTAATTCTACCCCAAATGTCATCAGATTTAATGGTTAACATCTCATGCAAAGTATAAGCTGCTCCATAGGCTTCCAGTGCCCAAACTTCCATCTCTCCAAACCTTTGACCTCCGAACTGGGCCTTTCCACCTAATGGTTGTTGAGTTATTATAGAATATGTGCCAGTAGACCTAGCATGCATTTTGTCTTCGGCTAGATGATGAAGCTTAAAGTAATACATGGTCCCAACGGTTGCTGGATATTTGAACCGCTTCCCTGTTACTCCATCAATTAGGAACAGTTGGTTCTTAGCTTGTGTGGTGTCTAACATGTAGGCTGTTTTCAATGGAAAAGCGGTTTCTGAAGTACGCTGAATGTCTTCTTCGTTGGTTCCGTTAAATATTGGAGTGTCACAAGGAATGCCATTTGTCAAAAGCTTCGCAGTTCTCAAAATGTCACTGGCTACTAAGTTACTAATATTCTTACATTCTTTAGCTGAGTTAAAGATATGATATAGAACATCTCTAAGTGCAGAAGGCATTTTAATAGAGCTTTTCTTCAAGACTAAGTTGATGCGCGTTCCTGTGGATTTAGATGTTAGGCCTAAGTGAGTTTCAAACACTTGTCCAACGTTCATCCTAGAAGGCACTCCTAGAGGATTAAGAATTATATCAACAGCACGACCATCTTTTGTGTATGGCATATCTCTTACTGGAACAACTTTAGAAACCACACCTTTATTTCCATGCCTCCCTGCCATCTTGTCTCCAGGTTGGAGCGTACGTTTCGTCGCAAGTAATACTTTTACAACTTTTATAACCCCAGGTGAAAGAGCATAAACACCTGACGCTTTCTCAGTCTTTCTTCTCAGAACCAAATACAGGTCCGTTCTAGCATGTTCCATGATTGAGCGCTTTTCTTTGAATGTTATGTGGCACAAACTGTTGTTGGTCTCCATTGTTAACCATACGTACGGGTCTATGGCTTGGAGTATTTCTACCTTTAGACTGCAACTACAGTTAATGAGAAGCCTCCCAATATATGAAAAGCTGTCTTGTTCAATGGTATGTATTTTGTCTCTCAGCTTGCCATTGAACATACTATGATGTTTGCTGTTGTGGTTAGTTGTAGTCTTTGCTTTGAAGGTTTGAGTGCTTATAACAGTACCTTGAACACTTGGAGGAACACGAAGAGAAATGTCTCTAACCTCAGGTGCTTTCTCACTAAAAATGGCATTCATAAGCTTTTCTTCAGCTGTTAGAATTGCTGTTTCTTTAGGAATCACTTTACCAACCAGAATATCTCCAGCTTCAACTTGAGAACCAGCTCGTATTATGCCTTCATTGTCCAACTTATTCAACAGTGAATCTGAAAACCCAGGTATTGCATTGGTGGTTCTTTCTTTTCCAAACTTTGTGGCTTTTACGGTGACTGCGAATTCTTCAAGATGAACCGAAGTAAATATGTCTTTACCAACCAAGGTTTCTGACACTATAACTGAATCTTCGAAGTTATAGCCTTTCCAAACCATAAAAGCTACTAATATATTCTTACCCAAGGCCAGCTCACCTTTGCATGTTGAGGTACCATCTGCAATAACTTCACCTTTAGCTACTTTGAAACCATAGATAGCTGTAGGTCTAAAACTAGTGTAGGTGTTCTGATTTGTTCTCTCAGCCTTGACCAGCGTATGTATCTCAATGTGGCTGCTTTCAGAGTTTATGGTTGGTAAAGACCTGATAATAATTCTAGTTGAATCCGCAAAGGCTATCACACCAGCTTCTTTAGCAACAACACAGGCTTTTGCGTCAATGGCTACAGGTTTCTCCGTTCCAGTGCCAATCAATGGACTTCTGGGGAGAATACAAGGAACTGCTTGGCGTTGCATGTTAGAACCCATTAGTGCTCTGTTTGCGTCGTCGTGCTCTAAAAAAGGAATCAATGAAGTGGCAACTGATACTGTTTGTAGCGAACTAGCATCTATATACTGAACGTCAGCAAGCTTAGCTAGAGTTATGCCCTGTGTTCTTCTGGCTAATACTTTGCTATGGTTTCTTTGATCCAAAGAAGTTATTGTGAAACTCTCTTCTTCAGAAGCTGTTAGGAATTGAACACTTTTACTTATTCTTTCAGACGTTACCCTTCGATACGGAGCTTGCAAAAACCCATGTTCGTTCACTTGGGCATGGACAGCTAGAGAACTTATTAAGCCTATGTTCTGGCCCTCTGGGGTTTCAACCGGACAAACTTTGCCATAATAGGTTGGATGTACGTCTCTAACCTCAAACCCTGCATGTTCTTTAGTTATTCCGCTTATGCCTATAGAAGTCAGACGTCTTTTATGAGTGACTTCGGACAAAGGGTTAATTTGGTCCAAAAGCTGGGATAAGTGAGACGAAGCAAAGAAATCATTGAAAGCTTTGCATATTGGTCTGTAGTTTATGTTAGCAAAGGAAAGGTCACTATTGTTCTTGCAGTTATCTATAATGTTTTTGATTGCTTGTTCAACCGCTAAGAAGTTATTCCTGAACAAACTCTCTAATATTTCACCTACACAGCGTATCCTCCTATTACCCAAATGATCTACATCATCGCCTTCAACTGAATTATTCTTAACGAGCATTAGGTATTTAAATGCTTGAATAAAGTCTTTGACTGATAGGAGGCCTGATCTAGCTACTTTTGTTTGGGGGAAAGAAAAAGCTCGCAGATTAAAAGCTAAGCGACCGATATTTGATATATGGTACGTACGTTCATCTGTTAGTGTCTTTTTAAAAGCTTCTTTCACTAAGTCTGGAAATATGGGTTCTCCGGGGTTAATTGCTCTGTATAGTTGTACTTGAGCATCATAAACATCTATTGATTTATCTGCTTTGAGAGTCTCTTTTAAATATTTAATGTATGCTTTGGTTCTGAATGGACAATGTATTATTAACTTAGCAATACCAAACTTTCTGAGCTTATTCAAAAGCAACTCGCTAATCTTTCTGGATGGAATACAGGAGCCTTTAGGTTTTAGAATCAGTAGATACTCTAAACTGGAGAATACTGAATCATTGACTAACGTTTCCTTAATGTTCCTACTGACTAGGCTTTTTATTTGGTTGTTACATATTATGGTGTGGGTTTTAATAATGATCTTGCTATTTTCATAGATACTAAAAGGAATTGGCTCCCCTTTCAGTTCAATTAAAGGTAAACCGATTACAACTCCCAAACGTTCCAACTTAACTAAACGCTCAACAAAACCTGGAATGATTTTAGAATGAAGAACACCGAAGCTTTTAAGTAACGTTGTTGCTGGTAGCTTTTTTCCTTTATCAAAACTTAAATACAGGATGTTACTTCGATTTAGTTCTAACTGAATCCAGACTCCATAAAGCGGAATAACTTTTACTGCTACGTTAGGATCTTGTTCTTGGAATAAACCTTGCTTCTTTCGTTCAATATATAAACCAGGTGACCTATGCAACTGTGAAACTACGACTCTGTCCACCCCGTTAATCAAGAACGTGCTACTTTGTGTCATTAGTGGAAATTCTCCAATAGCTAACGGATATTCATTCCAACCTTTGTTCTCGCATACAACTCCATT
>NZ_VMQO03000003.1 GCF_009805595.3 Candidatus Tremblayella phenacoccinincola
TATGATGTGATTAAAAAAGCTATTAACCATGTCTAAATAATAGCTATTCCCAAAATATCAAACAATATTCTTTTTTACCTCGCTTAACTAAGGTATAAGAATCGCATATAATATCAGAACCACAAAACCTATAGTTCTCTGAAAGCTGTTTTATACCGTTAATAGCTATTGACTTAGAACAAATCAGTTTTTTAGCTTGGGTAATAGAAGAAGCTAGGCTTAGTTCAACTAAAGCTTTTTTTAAACTTATTTCTTTTTTAAGCCTCATCATTGGAAACCCACCATTAGATAAACGTATAATGTCAGCTTTTTTAAGATCAGAATAAACATTAGAATATAAACAATTAGTAATTCGTTTAGCAGTTAATAATTCTATATTACCATGTACTAAACGAGTGACTTCTTCAGCTAATAAATATTGGATTCGAGAATAACTATAAAAGCTTTGGGTTTTAAGCTTCTTAATATCAGATGCATTCATTAACGTAAAATAGCTAATATATCGAAAAGCATCAGCATCTGAAACATTAACCCAAAACTGATAAAACGTATAAGGACTAGTTTTGATAGGATCCAACCAAACAACATTATCTCCAGACTTACTAAGTTTAGTACCATCAGGTTTAGTTAATAAAGGCAAAGTTAAACCAAAAGAATCTTTTTTATATAGCTTATTTATTAAGCTTATGCCAGCAGTTATATTACCCCATTGGTCAGACCCCCCAATCTGTAGTATAACATTATAGTTCTTAAATAAATAAGCAAAATCATAGCTCTGTAATAGGCTATATGTGAACTCAGAAAAAGATAAAGAAGCGCCACTCTTATTAACTCGCTGTTTTAAAAACCCTTTACTAATCATATTATTAATAGAAAACTGTTTTCCTATCTCACATATAAACGTTAATAGCTTCATTGAATAAAGCCAGTCATAGTTATTCACAACCAATATACTATCATCACAGCCTCTATTTAAGATTGCATATATTTGTTGTTTTAGCTTTTTAGACCAAGAATAAGAAATATCTTTAATATCTAAAAGCCGCTCGTTAATTCTAAAGCTAGGATCTCCTATTAACCCAGTGCCTCCTCCTATAAGAACTATAGACCGATGTCCAAACATTTGAAATCGCTTTAGGCATAGAAGAGGCAAAAGGTGTCCAATATGTAAACTATCAGAAGTAGGATCAAAACCACAATAAAGACTAATAGGTTCAGATAACTTACTAAATAATTCTTTTTTATTTGTTATATCCACTACTAAACCTAACTCTTCAAGCTGATGCATTATACCACTAAACATATTAATAACACTCCATAGTAAAAGATATTCTATAATATATAACTCAACTAAAAAGAAAAGGAAGCTGTTGGTAGAATCTAGAAGAACTATTTTAAAATGAAGAAACACCAACCTAACAGAATACCAAGAGTTTAAAGCCTACAACAACGGAATAAGTTATTTAATTGTAAGGAACATTCATCTTGTAAAACACCAGAAGTAAAAGATAATGTTTGATTTATATATGTATAATACCTTAAGTGATTAAAATATCTAGCTGCTCCTACTTTATTATCATTAGCACCAAATATAACTCTACTAACACGAGCATGTATTATGGAACCTAAACACATTAAGCAAGGTTCTAAAGTTACATATATCACTGATTCTAAAAAGCGATAGGCTTTAATTAGTTTACCTGCGTTGCGTATAGCTAATACTTCAGCATGTGCTGTTGGATCATTAAGATAAATAGAAGAACTCCATCCCTCACCAACGACTTCATCATTTAAAACTAACACAGCTCCAACTGGAACTTCACCTTTATATGCTGCTCGCTCTGCTAAATTAATGGCATGTTTCATCCAAAATATATCTTTATCAAAAGACCACATAATAATATGCTATAGTTATAGTTCTGTTATGTTTCTCATTTGGTTTCTAACTCTATCGTTTTGGTTCATTATGACATAGTAATAAGATTCTTCCCCAAACCTAAGAAGTCTTCCCAAGCTAAGAACATATAGTTTAACATCAAAAGTGACCCACAAAAGCTCTAACAAGTCCATATGATAAAAGCTCCTACCCTCCACTCCACATAGAAAGACCTCAGCTAAAGACCTCAAGTTCCCCCCCCCAAACCAATGACTAACCAAACATCCGTAGTTCAGTTGGTTAGAACATCACTATGACACAGTGAAAGTCAGAGGTTCAAACCCTTTCGGATGTACAATAAAACTACAAAAGCCTCCCATGATAAAAACTAAAATAATCTGTACAATTGGACCAAGCACTAAGTCTATAAAAAACCTATCAAAGCTACTAAAAGAAGGAATGAACATAATTAGGATTAACTTATCGCACGGAACCCACAAAGAGCATGAAGATAAGATAAAAGCTATTCGATATATTCTATTAAAAACTAAAAGATATGCTTCAATTATGTTAGACACCAAAGGTCCTGAAATAAGAACAATGAACTTAGAGAATGGAATAGAAATAGATCTAACATTAGGTCAAGAGCTTAGTTTAGTTAATAACCATAATATAACCGGAAATAAAAGCCTAGTTGCAATTACCTATAAGAAGCTTGTAAAATATATAGACATTGATAACAAAATACTTATAGATGATGGCTTAATAAAGCTAAATGTTATTGGAAAAGCTAGAAGCATAATAAAATGTAAAGTACTAAATAATGGTAAGCTAGGAGAAAACAAAAGTATTAACATTCCAACTATTAACCTAAAGTTACCAACATTATCAGAAAAGGATAAAAAAGATATCATATTTGGATGCGAACAAAGGCTTGAATATATAGCTGCTTCTTTTATTAGATCTCTAAAGGATATAGTTATAATTAAGGCTTTTGTGTTTAAATATAAAGGAGAACCCATAAAGCTAATTTCAAAGCTAGAAAACCAAGAAGGGTTAAATAACTTTAATGCTATCTTAAAAAGCTCATATGGAATTATGATAGCTAGAGGTGACTTAGGGGTAGAAATACCAATAGAAGAAGTAATATTAGCACAAAAGCTAATAATAAATAAATGTAATCAAGCAAAAAAACCAGTAATAACGGCAACTCAATTGTTAGAATCAATGATAGAAAACCCAAGACCAACAAGAGCAGAAGCTGGAGATGTAGCTAACGCCATACTAGATGGCTCCGATGCGGTGATGTTATCTGGTGAAACTGCAAAAGGAAAGTATCCTATTGAAGCTGTAAAGCTAATGCGTAAGATATGTAACCGTACTGATAATATTATGTCTCTATACCTAATAAGATAATAACATGGAAACATGGAACTAGTCGGTCTCGAACCGACGTTTCCTGTGTGCAAAACAGGTATTCTGCCAACTAAACTATAGTCCCTCATATTCAATAATTATACCAATAGACTCCCCATCATAGACTTGACTGGGCTTGAACCAGTGTCCTCAGTCTTATCAAGACTGCGTTCTACCACTGAACTACAAGTCTATTCTTATATAGCTTTGTTGTTCTTAAAGAGCTATATAGGTTAACAGTAACAGTAACAACAATAGCAATAGCAATAAACCAATAACAACCATAAGCTAAATGAAGTTTTTGCCTATATATCTAAGAACCGTAAACACCAATGCTTTTGTAATAGGTGGGGGAATAGTAGCAGCAAATAAACTAAAAGCAATAAGAGCTATCTGTGGTTCTATATTTCTAATAACAAAACCAATATGCAATAAGCTAAACAAAGCTAAGACAAACTACTCTAATATCTGTTGGTTAAAAAAAAGACCTGAAGCTATTAGTTTAAACAATAGTTGTCTAGTAGTTATAGCCAAAAATGATATTATCTTATATAAGCTAACTAATAAACCTATACTAAATAAACCTAGACTATTAAACATAGTTGATAATATAAAAACCTGCTCTTATATATTTCCGTCAATAGTAAACAGATGTCCAATAATAATAAGCATATGTTCAATCAATAGGTCACCAACAGTAACAAAGCATATACGCAATAAACTAAAAAGCACAATACCATTAGTTACTAACCTAATAATAGATAAACTATCAAGCTGGAGAAATAAGCTAACTATAAAGAAGGACAATAACAAAAAAGCCTTTTGGGTTTTTATTTAGGAAGCTTTTAAATATGTTAAAACTAAAACAAAAGACATATCTAAATAAACCTATAAAACCAAATAGTAAACACTTAAAGACCATAAAGACTATAAAGATAACAATAATAGGAGCAGGTCCAGGAAATAAAGAGCTAATAACAATAAAAGGGTTTAAGCTAATAAAAGAAGCTAATATAATATTATTCGATAACTTAGTAAGTAAAGAAATAATAAACATAGCTAGGTTAACTACAAGAAAAATATACATTGGAAAGAAGGCAGGTAAAAAGTATATCAAACAAAAAGCTATAAATAAGTTAATAATAAGCTTAGCTAAAAAAGGAAATAACATAGTACGTCTAAAAGGGGGAGATCCTTATATATTTGGGAGAGGTGGAGAAGAAATGAAAGCTATAATCAATAATAAGATAGCATTCCAAATAATACCTGGTATAACAACAGCAATAGGTTCTACCATAGGAATACCATTAACTCATAGAAACTACTCTAATAATATAGCTTTTACAACAGGGTCTATATCCTATAAAAACAAACCTAACTGGAATCTAGAACTAAATAAAAAGCAAACAATAATAATGTATATGTATGCAAGTAATATAACTAAGCTAAAAGAAAAGCTATTAAAAAGTAGCTTCTCAAATAAAACTCCAATAGCAATAATTACATCAAGCACTAATAAAAACCAAAAGATAATAATAAGCAACATAAAAAGCATAGAAAGCTTATCAAATAATAATACAACACCCTCTATATTGATAATAGGAAATATAATAAAGCTATATAGAGATATTACTACATTCAATTAATAAGAGCATAAGTCCCTTCTAAACCTATAACAATCCCCCCCCCCTTCTCTAACAGCTAACACCTAAAAAGGAAAAGAGCTAGAATGTCTTTATGGGACGGCCGCTTCAAAGAAAAGCTAAACATAATGTTTGAATACTTTAACAACTCCTTAAAAACCGATTATAGGTTCATAACGAAATATAGCTAACCATAAGTCTATTGCATTATAATTAGGAAAGCAGGGATAGAGAGTCTCGAACTCCCAACAGCTGGTTTTGGAGACCAGTACTCTGCCAAGTTGAGTTATATCCCTTGCGGTGCGGGCGAGTTTCGAACTCGCCACCTTCGGCGTGACAAACCGATATTCTAACCAACTGAACTACCGCACCTATAGACTTAAGCAGTTTCTTACTCTAGTCAAAGGACTAGTTTATAAACCGAATTAAGCAGAATCTATTATGTGGTTCTAACTGGTATTATATTGTTGTTAAGAAGAATGCTTTTTCTAGAAGGCTGGTTGGATTCTAGAATGGTTAGCAGGACAAGCTATTACCAGTTCTAGGAAAGGCTACTCCCCCCGAATAAAAGCAGCTATAGTTACCAAGATGACATATAATTCCTTTTAATAGAGAATATATTAATATTGAGTCTTTATCGCAGTCTAAATATAAACTATAAGCTTCTAAGATATTTCCAGATGTTTCTCCTTTAACCCATAAGCTGTATTTAGATCTGGAATAAAATATAACATAACCACTTTCTAAACTAATATCTATACTTTCTATATCAGAATAGCCTATCATTAAAAGTTCTTTTGTTATGATATCTTGAATAACCATAGTCTTTAGTTTATTATGCTTTTTAAAATAACATAGAAAGTCCTTTAAATAGTTTAACTTAAGAACTTTGTTTATATTCATAGTCTAACTTCAACTCCTTTACTTAATAAAAACCTCTTTAAGTTTTTAATATCAATAATGTTTTTATGGAAAGCAGTGGCAGCTAAAACACCATCGACCTTAGCTGTTTTCAAAGCAGCTAAGAAATGTTGGTCTTTTCCAGCACCACCTGAGACAATAAGAGGTATAGAACAGTGTTTACGGATATCTGAAAGCTGTTTTATATCATATCCATTTTTAAGACCATCTTGGTTAATAACATTTATTACAACTTCTCCAGCTCCTAGCTTTTGTATAGTTTCAATCCATGATATGGTTTGCCAATTAGTATAGTTTGTTATATATTGGTTTCCAGTATATTTTTTTACTTGATAGCTGTTGGAGCTTTTGATAAACCAACTATCAATGCCTACAACTACACACTGTGAACCAAATACATCTGCTAAACGGCTTATAAAAAAAGGATCGTTTAGCGCAGGAGTATTTATTGATATCTTATCTGCCCCTAAAGAAAATATTTCCTTAGCTTGAGATACTTTGTTAATTCCACCTGCGACGCAAAATGGAATATTAATAGATTCAGCTACCTTAGATATCCAGCTTTTATTTAGTAACCTATTTTCTGTAGATGCTGCTATATCATAGAATACTAATTCATCAGCACCAGAAGTAGCATAGTATTTAGAAAAGTCAACAACATTTCCAATGGTTTTATGGTTAGTAAACCTTTTACCTTTAATTACTTTTCCATTGAATATATCAAGACACGGAATTATACGTTTCGCCAACATTCTATAGTCTCCAAAAAGTTAATCTTATTTTCTATAAAGGCACGTCCAACTATTATATTTTTAATACCTATGTAGCGAAGCTTAATAATATCATTTAGGCTTTTAACTCCACCAGAAGACTGAAAAGATATATTAGGCCAATTATCTAATAGGTATTTATATAAGCTTAAATTAACTCCAATAAAAGTACCGTCTCTTGAAATATCAGTACATAGTATATGTTTAATACCATAGCATACATAATGATTAATAATATTATCAATAGTTTTGTTAGAGCTTTTTTGCCAGCCGTTAATGTACACTGAATATTTGCCATTAGGTTTATTGTATATATCTAAAGCTAAAACTATCTTTTCTGGACCAAATATGGTTAACCATTCTTGAACCTTTCTTGGCTCCTTAATAGCAATAGAACCTATTACTATTCGAGAAGCTCCTAGTTTTAATAATGCATGTATATCAGAAGAACTACGGATGCCTCCACCTACTTGCAATACTATTGATTTACATTTTGTTACTATCTTAGAGACTAGGTTTAACTGCCGCTTTAATGGGTTTTTAGCGCCTGATAGATCAACTAAATGTATAATATTTGTTCTTTTTTCTATATAGTATTTAATATAATATAAAGGCTCTTGATTATATTTACGTAAGCATTGGAAATTGCCTTGATATAAGCGTACAATAGAGTTAAACATAAAATCTATAGAAGGGATAATCATTTACTATAGCTCTAGAAAGTTTCTTAATAACTGCTTTCCTAATATCCCTGAACGTTCTGGGTGAAACTGAACTCCAAAAAAGCTGTTTATTTTGAAAGCTGCTGTATATAGATCACCATATATTGAACTCGCTATATTTGATATGCATAAAGGAACGCTATAGCTATGGACAAAATAAAAGTAACTACCATTTTCAATGCTTTTGAATAAAAGGTCCTTATTTTGATGAATAACCTTATTCCATCCAATATGAGGAATGTGCTTCCCATAGTTAGATAGCTGTTCTGTTTGGTTATTTATTATACCTATAGTTTTTATAGAAAGGCCTTCTTTACTGCTTAAACTCAGTAGCTGCATACCAAGACAAATGCCTAATATTGGTTTAGGGAAAGCTTTTATTATATTAACTAACATATAGGTTTTAACATTGTTCATAACTAAAGAAGCTGTGCCTATGCCTGGTATTAATAGTTTATCAGCGTTTAATATTGTATTGTAATCAGAGCTAACTATGGGTTTATATCCTAACTTATGTATTATAGTTTTTACTGAATATATGTTAGCACAGCCTGTATTTAAGATAACTATTAACATTTAAAGTAACCCTTTAGAACTAGGTAACTTATTGCTAATTATATTAAGAGTCTTGCTTAAAACTATACCAAATACTTTATATATGCTTTCAATTCTATGATGGTCATTGGTTCCTTTTGTTGTTAAGTATATAGAACAGGTTAAGGAACATGATAAAGATCGGAAAAAGTGTTCTATCATTGAGTTATTTATATCTCCTGTTTTTTGATAGCTATATTTAGATTTATAGACTAAGTAAAACCTATTAGACATATCTAATACACATTGGGCTATGCATTCATCCATAGGAATAATAAAGCTAAAACGACTTATTCCTAGCTTAGTATTTAAAGTGGTCTTTATATTAGATCCTAGAGCTATTGCTACATCTTCTATAATATGGTGGTCATCTATATAGTTATCACCTCTAGCTAAGATAACTATTCTAAAGTTTCCATGTGTTGCTATTTGGTTAAGCATATGGTTAAAAAACCCTATGCTAGTGTTAATATAGTTATATATAGGTTCATCAGTTAACCAGATATCAATTAAGATAGAAGTCTCATTAGTTAGTCTATATATGCTTAGATAGAAGTTAGCTATTAGTCTATTAAGAATAGCCTTATAGGTTTTACTTAGGTTTAGTAGCTTAATATGTATTGATTTAATACCTAAACAATGTGCTATATTTATATTGTTGTTAGCTATATAATATCTTTTACCTACAGTTGAACCAATAGCTAGTACCCTAGATGCCTTCTCAATATGCATATAAAATACTTTTAAGTCAGAAGAACCAATAGAAGCTAACCTAAATTCCACTCCTAAATAGGTTAGCATATAAAGCATAGCTATATATGTTTTTAATGAATTCTCCTTAAGACCTGCTGTTAAATTAAAAGCAGGCTTGCTAATTAATATAACTAACTTAACCTTATGGTCTTTTAAAGCTAGCATTAAGCCTATAGCTTTGTTATTTAATGGCTTTATGGGTTTAAATATATCAATGAATAAGTATATTACGTTCAAGCTTCTCCTTATATTAGTATTTAGTTAGTTATATATCTGAAAAAGAACCCATATCTTTATATTATTTAATGATGCTATGTTGTAGACATTAGCTTTTATAAATAAGTGTATAATCTTAACTAACTTATTTACTATAAACCAAATGCTAATATTCGTATAGTCTTTAGGGGCTTTTATATTATATATGCTTCTCTTAAATCTATTAACTAAAAGCTTTTTGTTATTAGATAGTTTTGGAAGACATTGAATTAAGTAAGCATGTGAATAATAAACTATTTTTGCTTCATATAACCCATTAACAAATAAAGTAGAACCTGTAGATACTACATCGAATATTATATCAGATAACCCAGATCTATAAGATACTTCTACTGAGCCAGTAATATAATGTAATATGTAACTTATGCTATATCTTTTTAGGTAGTATTTAAGTATGTATGGGTAAGAAGTAGCAACCTTCTTTCCATTTAAACAGTTAATACCAATCCATGGTTCACCTAACGGAAAGGCTAATGATAAACGACAGCTACTGAACTTAAGGCTATATATTATAGAATAACTAACTAACTTTCTTTTTATAATGAAGTTAAAAGCTTGTTCTTCAAAAACATTCTTACCAATAATACCTAACTCTACTGACTTATTTAGTATTAAGTTAGGAATATCATCATCTCGAACAAACATAAACCTAATTGCTTTATATTTAGAACTTAATAAAAGCTTTCTAAAGTTATAGGCTTGTTTAGTTTTATAATAACTAATTAAATATCTTGACTTTTTACTTAGCCTTCCAGATCTTTGTAATGCTATTCTTAGGTTTAGATAATTCAATATAACTTCTCTTTTGGTTTATGAAGCTTGTGTTTATAGCATTCTACCTATTGTAATGCGTTCATTATTATAGTCTTTTATTGAATGAACATTTTTAAAAGATAAGCTTAATAAAAAAGACCTAGCTATAGATCCTTGTTTATACCCATGCTCTAGTAATAGCCAGCCTCCGTAGGTTAAAAAGAATATAGAGCTTAGGCATATTTTAAATAAGATATGTAAACCATTATTAGAAGAAGCTAAAGATATGGTTGGTTCAATATGAATATAGCCTTTATTTAAATGGAGATCTTTTTTACTAACATAAGGTGGGTTGCTAATAATTAAACCATATCTTTTTAAATATAAAGAATTAAACCAATTACTAAAAATATAGCTAACAGTCTTTAGGGTTTTTAGGTTTAAGTTATTTGTATTATATTTGGCTATCGTTAAAGCATTTAATGAAAAGTCTGTTCCGATATGGTTCCATTTATTTCTTTCATATGCTAAGCTTAAAACAATAGTGCCACTTCCAGTTCCTAAGTCAAGAGCATTTAGTTTATTATTAGGTAATAAGTTTAAAGCTTGTTCTATTAAACATTCAGTATCAAGTCTTGGCATAAAAGCATTATTGGATAGCTTTAGGTTTAAAACCCAGAAATGCTTTTGTTCTATAATATATGGTATAGGTTCTTTTTTGGTTCTTAATAAAATAGCTAATAGTTCTTTTAAATATATGCTTGAATGGTTTGTTTTAGTTGGGGGTTTCTTATAGGTTGTATTCATTCTTTATATGTAGGGTTAGGATCTTTATATGCTTTCATCATAGTAATATTTATTTAATATTGGTTGTATAAGTAAGTCTAAGTCTCCATTTAGAACCTCAGTTAGTTTATATATAGTTAGATCTATTCTATGATCAGTTATACGACATTGTTGATAGTTATATGTTCTTATCCGATCGCATCTGTAGCCTGTGCCTAATAGGGTTTTTTTAATTAAAGACTCTTCTTTATGTTTACGCTTTAATTCGAAGTTATTTAGCCTAGTATTTAATATTGCCAATGCTTTAGTTTTATTTTTATACTGAGATCTTTCATCTTGGCATTCAACTGATAAGCCAGTTGGTAAGTGTGTTATTCTAACAGCTGATTCAGTTTTATTAACATGCTGTCCTCCTGCGCCTGAAGAACGAAATGTATCTATTCTTAACTCAGACTCATTTAGATTAGCTATTGCGTTATTATTATCTTCTACTAAAACTGCTACTATGCATGTAGACGTATGTATTCTACCTTGTGACTCTGTATTTGGTATTCTTTGAACTCTGTGACCTCCTGATTCAAACTTCAATAAACCGTATGAACCACTATTTGAAACTTTAAATATAACTTCTGTACATCCGCCATAATTATTAGTACTTTTACTTAGTAAGCTAACTGACCATCTTTTACTTTCTGCGTATTTATAGTACATCCTATAAAGAGCGTTAACAAATAAAGTAGATTCATTTCCTCCAGTTCCTGTCTTTATTTCTATATAGCAGCCATACTTATCATGTTCATCTTTAGGAACTGCTTTACTTTTTAAAAGCCTTTGTTCTATTTCGTTTATATTAGTTTTTAGTAAGATAACCTCTTCCTTAGCTAAATGCCATATATCTTTATCTGCTAACAGCTTTTCTAACCATATGGTTTCTTTATTAGCTTTTACCCAGCTCTTAAATAAGTTAGCTATATTATTTAGTTCAGTATATTCTTTAGATAGGTTTCTAGATATAGCTATATTAACTATAGCATCTGGGGTTGGTTTATTTAGTAATAACTCTATTTCTTTATGGTGCTTTTCTATAGTCTTTAGTTGATTAATTATATGTATGTTCATAGCGAACTGTCCTTTATGCTGCTCGTATTATATGTTAACAATAGCTTTTTAACTTAATATAGCTTAAGAAGTTCCAACAGTTAGCTAGGTTCTAGTTAGGTCTTAAACAACTAATGAAAAAGATAACTCTTTTGAAACTTAAATACTATAAAAAAAAGCACTATAAGTATTCAGCAGTTACTGCTTATGATTATTCATTTGTTAGTATATTTAAAAGCAAGCCTGTTAAAGCAATATTAGTAGGTGATTCATTAAATATGGTAGTTAAAGGAAATAAACATACCATATCAACAAACCTGAGAGATATTATTTACCATCTAAAGTGTATAAGAAATACAACTGCTTCTTGTTTAATAATAGCTGATTTACCTTTTATATGTGCTAATAGGTTTGATAATGCTTTAAAAAGCTCTTCATTACTTTTAAAGCTTGGGGCAAACTTAATTAAGATAGAAGAAAGGGAGAACTGTCTTAAAAGTATTATAAAAAGGTTAGTGTCGAAGTCTATTCCAGTATGTGGTCATATTGGCCTAACTCCGCAATATGTTAATATAATTAGTAACTATGTAGTACAAGGAAAAGATAACTTCAACTCAGAACTACTATTAGATAATTCTTTATCTTTAGAAGCTTATGGAGTGCATGGTTTAATAATAGAATGTGTAGCTTCATATTTAGTTCAAAGGTTGGTTCAATTGTTAAGCATACCAACTGTAGGCATAGGTTCTGGACCTGCCACTGATGGACAAATATTGGTAATAAATGATATTATTGGTATATTAGATAATAAAGATAAACTACCATTCTTTGTTAAGAGCTTTTTTAAGGAAAGCAATAAAATAGATAGGTTTGTTTATTTATTTAGTAAAAGCATTGAGAAAGGATATTTTCCTAATATTAGTAATGTTATTCCATAAACGCAGGAACCTAACCTAGACTAAGCTCTGACATTCCTGACTTTGTTAATAGATATCTTAGTAAGAAAAACCTAAACACTATTATTTAAGAGGCTTCCCAATATGGATAAAAGCACTAAAAGCATTAAAAATATGTTTCTTAACTTCTTTAAAAAAGAAAACCATAAAGTCCTGGATAGCAGCTCTATTATCCCAACCAACGATTCTTCTTTACTTTTTACTAATGCTGGAATGAATCAGTTTAAGGATATTTATTTAGACATAGAAAAGCCTATCTATGAAAAAGTATGCACTTCTCAATATTGTTTAAGGATAGGCGGAAAGCATAATGATTTAGATACTGTTGGGTTTACCAATAGGCATCATACTCTTTTTGAAATGCTAGGTAACTTTAGTTTTGGTGCCTATTTTAAATATGAAGCCATAATGCTAGCTTGGAAACTATTAACTAGTGAAAGCTGGTTCAATATACAAAAAGCTAAGCTATTAGTTACTGTTTATTATTTAGATAGAGAAGCATATGATATATGGACAAAAGATATAGGAATGCCTAAAGAAAAGGTAATTCTTGTTGGAGATAAGAATAAGAAAGAGCCTTATGTGTCAGATAACTTTTGGTGTATGGGAGAAGTTGGGCCATGTGGTCCTTGTTCAGAAATCTTTTATGATTATGGTAAACACTTGTTTGGCTATTTACCAGGGGATGAGAAAGGCTGTGGATATAGATATGTAGAAGTTTGGAACTTAGTTTTTATGCAATACAACCGACAATATAATAACTTAATGACTCCATTAGCTAAACCATCTGTCGATACAGGCATGGGTTTGGAACGGATCTCTGCGGTATTGCAAAATGTTGATTCTACGTTTAAAACAGATATATTTAGTAAAACTATAGCTATAGTAAAAAAAGAACTTAATATAAACTATTTGAATGACTATCTGTATGTAATAGCAGACCACATAAGAACATGCTTTTATATAATTAAAAACGGTATTTATCCTTCTAATGAAGGAAGAGGCTATGTTTTACGTCGAGTTATTAGACGAATGATTAGACACTTAAACTTATTAGGCATTGAAAAAGCTTGTATATATAGACTAATATATGAACTAAAGGATGTCTATATTGATTATATTGAGGAAAAAGCTATAAACATAAAACATATTGAGACTATTATATTATATGAAGAAGCTAGGTTTTATAATACTATAAAAAAGGGTTTAGAAGTATTACTAAATAAAATAAATAAAAAAGAAGTTAAAGAAGAATTAGATGGAAAGACAGCCTTTTTTCTATATGATACCTATGGTTTACCAATTGATTTTATAGTTGAAATATGTAATGAAAAAGATATTAAAATAGATATCGATAGCTTTATAAAACCTATGGAACTACAGAAAAGCCTCTCTAGAAAAGATAGTCTTATAAGTCCTAGTGAAAAGGCTCGTGAAGAGCTAGATATAAAAGCTACTAGCATATTTGTTGGCTATAATAAGCTAGAATATATAGCCTTTATTAAAGAACTGCTTTTTAATAATAATAAGGTAAATACTATATATGAAGGGCAATATGGAGTTTTAGTTTTAAATAAAACATCTTTTTATCCTGAGACGGGCGGACAGGTAGGTGATATTGGAGAAATAAAAACAATAAAAGGCTTATTTAAGGTAACTAATACTAAGAACTATAATAAAGCTATTCTCCATTTTGGAAGAGTAATGTATGGCTTCTTTAGGTTAAAAGAAGCTGTAATAATAAATGTGGATGCTGAATACCGTAAAGCTATTAAAGTTAATCATTCAGCAGTTCATATATTAAATAAAGTATTATGCAGCTACATAAAAAAGAAGCTTATTCAAAAGGGTTCTTATATAACTGCTAATCATATACGCTTTGATTTTATATGCGGAAAGGGAAAGCTATTAAATAATGAAGAAGCTAAGATAATAGAAGAAGAAGTAAATGAACAAATAATAAATAATATGTTAATTGTAACTAAGCTTTTATCTTTTGCTGATGTTAAAGAGAATATAAAAGATAATATCATATTTATTCAAAGAGAATATGAAGCTATTGTTAGAATAGTTAACATATTTGGTCTTTCTATAGAACTATGTAAAGGAACCCATACAAACCGTACTGGAGATATAGGTTTATTATCTATAGCTTCACAATATAGCATAGCAAAAAACATTATACGAATAGAAGCAGTAACAGGAAGAGCTTCTATTGCTTTTGTATTTAGTAATAAAGCTATACTAAAGAAGTTAAAAGAAGTTACAAATAGCAATGAATATAAACTATGTGATCATTTAACCCATATAAAAGCTGAGTATAATAAGTTAGAAAGGGAAGTAAAATATATTAGGAATACACACTTAGCTTTTTATATTGAAAGCCTAATAAAAGAACTTAAAGCCTATAATGATAACATAATAATTAAAACTATTGGTAGCTTCTATTCTAGCTTTTTATATTTAATTGCTAAATGCCTAATAGATAACTTAAGAGCTAAAGTTATTATATTAAATACTAAGCATGGAAATAATGTTAGGTTTATAATAGGAATAACAGAAGATTTACTATGCTATATAAAAGCTAAAGACATAATAGACTATTTTATTGTTAATCTAAAAGGCAAAGGAGGGGGTTCTTTAAAGTTAGTTCAGGGGGTTGGAGAGTTTATATTATTTAAAAAAGAAATAGAAGCAATCAGTAATCTAATATTAAATAATATAAGGTAGAGTTTGTTATAGTTAGAGTTTGTTATAGTAGATGAGATGGTCGAGTGGCTTATGACGTTCCCTTGCTAAGGGTATATACGTATGTATCGAGGGTTCGAATCCCTCTCTCATCGGATGCATCCGTAGCTCAGTTGGACAGAGTATTCGACTACGAATCGAGTGGTTGGGGGTTCGAATCCTCTCGGATGCGGAGGGAATACGAATGTAAAACATTAACAGCATTACAAGCTTTAGAAAACTATTGAATTCATAGTAACTTTTTAAAAGGGAGAATATAATGAAAATACAACCATTGCATGACCGTGTTATAATTAAAAGAAAGGAAGTTGAATCTAAGTCAGCAGGGGGAATTGTTTTAACAAGCTCTTCGGTTGGTAAATCTTCTAGAGGGTTAGTAATAGCAGTAGGTAAAGGTAGAACATTAGAAAATGGAGAACTCAGGCCTTTAGATATCAAGGTAGGTGATACTGTTATATTTAATGAAGGTTATAGCGTAAAGACAGAAAAGCTAGATAATGAAGAAGTATTGATTATCTCTGAAAATGATATATTGGCTGTTATTGAAGAATAATAATATTATTATACTTTAAACACAAAAGGAAAAAGCTATGCCTGCAAAAGAAGTAATGTTTGGAAATGAGGCACGTGTTAAAATGCTTCGGGGTGTTAACATATTGGCAGATGCAGTGAAAATTACGTTAGGACCTAAAGGACGTAATGTAGTTTTAGATAAACCATTTGGAGCTCCTAGTATAACTAAAGATGGTGTTTCTGTAGCTAAAGAGATTGAGTTAGAAGATAGGTTTGAAAATATGGGTGCTCAAATGGTAAAAGAAGTTGCTTCAAAAGCTAATGACTCTGCTGGTGATGGAACTACGACAGCTACTGTTTTAGCTCAGTCTATAGTTAACGAGGGGCTAAAGGCTGTCGCAGCAGGTATGAACCCTATGGACTTAAAAAGAGGAATAGATAAAGCTGTTAGACAGGCGGTAGAAGAATTAAAAAAGATGTCAGTGCCCTGCACAGATTCTAACTCTATTACTCAAGTGGGCACTATTTCAGCTAATGCTGATGAAGCTGTAGGTAAACTAATTGCGGACGCAATGACTAAGGTTGGAAAAGAAGGCGTAATAACTGTCGAGGAAGGATCTGGATTACAGGATGAGTTAGATGTAGTGGAAGGTATGCAGTTTGATAGAGGTTATTTATCGCCTTATTTTATTAACAGAAATGAGACTGGTTCTGTAGAGCTAGATAATCCATATATATTGATAGCTGATAAAAAGGTTTCTAACATTAGAGAGCTGTTACCTATATTAGAAGCAGTTGCTAAATCAAATAGACAGCTGTTAATAATAGCTGAAGATGTAGAAGGAGAAGCATTAGCAACTTTGGTAGTTAATACGATGAGAGGTGTTGTTAAAGTATCTGCAGTAAAAGCTCCTGGGTTTGGAGATAGACGTAAAGCTATGTTACAAGATATAGCTATATTAACTGCTGGTACTGTCATATCTGAAGAAATAGGTTTAGAGTTAGAAAAGGTTTCATTAGAAGATATGGGTCAAGCTAAAAAAGTAATAGTTACCAAAGATGCTACTACAATAATTGATGGAATAGGAGATAAAGCTGTAATTAGTAGTCGTGTTGCTCAAATAAATAAACAGCGTGAAGAAGCTACTTCGGATTACGATAAAGAAAAGCTTCAAGAAAGAATAGCTAAGTTAGCTGGTGGAGTTGCTGTAATAAAAGTAGGAGCTGCAACTGAAGTAGAAATGAAAGAGAAAAAAGCTAGAGTAGAGGATGCCCTTAATGCAACAAGGGCCGCTGTTGAAGAAGGAGTTGTGCCTGGTGGTGGAGTGGCATTAATACGTGTAGCTAATAATATTAGTACTCTAAAAGGAACTAATGAAGAACAAAATGTAGGTATAAGAGTAGTGCGTAAAGCTATGGAAGCTCCTTTACGTCAAATAGTTTCTAATGCAGGTGAAGAACCATCTGTTATTGTTAATAACGTAAAAGCTAGTGAAGGAAATACTGGTTATGATGCAGCTAAGTCTCAATATGGTAACATGATGTCTCTTGGTATATTAGATCCAACAAAAGTAGCAAGGTCAGCTTTACAGTTTGCTGCTTCTATAGCTGGTTTAATGGTTACTACAGAATGTATGGTAACAGAAATACCTAAAAAGGAAGAAAAGAGTGATATGAATAGTCCTGGCTATGGGGCTGGTGGAATGGGTAATATGATGTAGGTAGAGGCCTTTAGCAGAAGCTGTTAGAAGATGTAGAAGCTGTTATAGGATTAGAAACTATAGAAGCTATATAGAACCTAGCTAATAGACGTATATGCAAGGGAGAAGAACCGTAAATACAGTTAAGTTAGTAGTTGGTTCTTGGTTCTGCTAATACTTTAGTATATGGTTTAGGTTAGACATAAGCTTTCCCCCCAGTTAAGACCAACACATCATAACACAGATTCAAAGAGCTATCCTCTCCTTCCCCCATATATACCTACCGCATCTGTCTCATACTCTGGTTTTAATCCTTCAACAGCTTATTGATTAACCGGACAACCAGTAGGTCTTTCCCCCTTTCTAGTTCATATTATTAACACTTCCTCCTTCTCCTTAAACACTAACTAACCCCCTCCCCCCCCCTTCCTTCCTTTCCTTTAGTCTATGAAAACACCTATATATTCAATTAATGGCATGAAGGACTACATACCAACCCAAACAACCCTATGGCAACCCATAGAAGAAAAGCTAACTAAGCTAATAAATAACTATGGCTATAAAGAACTCAGACTACCTATAATAGAACATACAGCCTTATTCAAAAAAGCAATAGGAAGAACAACAGATATAATAAGAAAAGAGCTGTATTGCTTTCCTGATAAAAAGGGAAAAAGCTATACATTAAGACCGGAAGGAACTACTGGATGTGTGAGGGCTGGCATTGAACACGGTTTGATACATAACCAAGAACAACGCTTCTGGTATTTTGGTTCAATGTTTCGTCATGATAGACCACAAAAAGATCGCTATAGGCAGTTTAACCAACTAGGCATAGAAAGCTTCGGACACAAGGAACCAGATATAGATGCTGAGTTAATAATACTAACAAAGAACCTATGGGCTACCCTTGGAATAAATAGCTGTTTATCATTAGAACTTAACACAATAGGTTCAATAGAAGAAAGAGAAACCTATAATAATTCTCTAACTATGTTCTTTAGTAAAAACATAAAAGCCTTAGATAAAGAATCAATTAGTAAGCTAGAAAAAGATCCATTTAGAATATTAGATAGTAAAGAAAACAATATTAAAAAACTATTAAAAGCAGCTCCAACAATATTTAGCTATTTATCTGAAACCACAAAAAGCCTTTTTAATAGCTTATGTTTGCTTTTAGATACTAATGGAATTAGGTATAAGCTA
Source organism: Candidatus Tremblayella phenacoccinincola (assembly GCF_009805595.3). GTDB lineage: Bacteria > Pseudomonadota > Gammaproteobacteria > Burkholderiales > Burkholderiaceae > Tremblaya > Tremblaya phenacola_D. Next base: position 18,732 of record NZ_VMQO03000003.1, read on the forward strand.
AATAATTACTTAGTAAGAGGCTTGGACTATTATAACAATACAGTATTCGAATGGGTAGAAAACAACAATATTAAAGCACAAAATACTATATGCGGAGGTGGAAGATATGATAACTTAGTAGAAAAGATAGGTGGTTTTTCAACCCCTGCTATAGGCTGTGCTTTGGGTTTAGAAAGATTAGTTATGCTAGTAAATAAACAAGATAATAAGCTAAACCAAAACAATAAGCTAAATCAAGAGCTAATCATATATTCAATACCAAGATATAAAGAAGAAAAAGTAAAAGCAATTCTAATAGCTGAATCCATAAGAACTAACATTCCAAAGCTTAGCTCTTTAACAAACTATGAAGAAAGCAGCTTCAAAAGAAACCTAATAAAACCATATAAACATAAAGCAAAGCTAGTAATAATAATAGAAGCCGGAAAGTATAAAGAAGAAATAATAATAATAAGAAACTTAATAAATGGAAACCAATATAAAATACCAAAAGAAACCATAATTAATGAAGTTAAAAAAGCCATTTATTCTCTCTATTAGCATTTAGCTTTAGGTTAGTCAGAAGGTTTCCCCCCAGTTAAACTATCAGTCCCTCGTAATACGTTTAATAAGCTTAATATATCATAAGTCAAAGGAGATTCTAACTTCATCTTAACAAATGTCACTGGGTGCAAAACCTCTAATTTAATAGCATGTAACACTTGACGTTTAGGTTCTTTTAGTTTATTATATAGATAAGAACTAGAATTATATAGGACTTTCCCATACTGTTTATCTCCAACAAAAGGATGTTTAACATAAACCATATGAATTCTAATTTGATGAGTACGTCCTGTTTCTAGGTTAAAGCGAAGTCTAGTATGAAAAGGAAATCTCTCTTTAACAAAATAATTAGTTATAGAAGACTTTCCTCTATTATCAGCTTTCATACATACTCTTTTAACAGGGTTTCTCAATATTGGTTTTACTATCTTGCCGGAAAAAGATAAGCTGCCAAAAGCTACTCCTTCATATTCCCGTATTAGTTTTTTTAATCGAAACACTTCAACTAACTTAATATATATAGAAATGCTTTTAGCAATAATTAATAAGCCAGTAGTATCTTTATCTAATCGATGTACAATACCAGCTCTTGGAATAATTGTATTTGGTGGATAATAATAAAGTAATCCATTAAATATGGTATATTCGCTGTTTCCAAACCCAGGATGTAATATAAAACCACTAGCTTTATTTAAAACAATAATATAAACATCTTCATATATTATATCTAACGCTATTCTTTGTGGGTATATAGAGAAGCTGCTTCTATATAGAAACCTAACTTCTATTAGCTCTAAACCAAACAGTCTTTTTTTAGGGGTAAGCACCAATTGTTCATTTACTTTTACTCTTCCAAATATAATAACCTTTTTAAAAAAAGATCTAGAATAGGCTGGAAATAAGCTAACTAATATAACATCTAAACGGCAAGTCTTATTTAATAAGCCAACATATCTAACATTATTAGGCTCAAGCATATTCATATTAGATTGGTCCCTTAGCTCAGTGGTAGAGCATGCGGCTCATAATCGCTCGGTCACAGGTTCGAATCCTGTATGGACCAATGTTAGTAACATCTTTCAGGTATTTGAAGTAAGCTTCTAACCCATGTGGCGAATAACTCTAAGAACCCAAGGTAGGTTAGAACAAATGGCTGTGCAGGTCGCTTAACGTACTCATTAAGTCTCTTTGTTTAACGATTGTTGTTATTCTAACTTCTGAAGTCAACAATGCTTTTACTTTTACTCCTAGCTTTAAAAGAATACTGAGAGCATAACCTGAAACCCGGAGACCTAACCCAACAACTGAGACTTCTGAAACCCTGTTGTCTGTTTGGGCTTTTACGATATCACAAAAGCGCCTCAAGCTCAAAAGTATTTTACGTTCAAGCTTTTCCATATGGTAACTGCTCACTAAGAAACTGAAGGTAAGTCTGTTTAAGTCATTGGTGAAACATGCTACAATGTCTAACTTCGAATGTGGTTTGAGAAGAGCCTTTAACACATACCAATTAAACCTATTAGGTCTAACATTCATCATAATGTCTATCTGAGCTACTTTGTCCTGAAAGGTAATGCTGGTGGCTATAGGTTGTTCCATTTGTTTCCTGTTTCGTAAGAGATTGAAATGAACGATAGTGTTAGCTTTCCGGTTTGAAGTGGTTTTCAAGAAGCTAGATAATATGTTTAAGCTAACATTGAATTTACCAGACAGAAGCATCGAACGAGTGTGGATCACTTTTGAACCAAAACTTGCAAGCTCAAACAGTTCTTCAAAAGCAATCAGACTAATCAACTTACTTTGTTTAGTGATTCTAGGATCAATAGTGTATACTCCTTTAACATCAGTATATATTAAACACCATCCTTTGAACACACAAGATAAGGCAAGCGCGGATGTGTCAGAGCCTCCCCTACCAAACGTAGTCACTTTATGCATGTTTAGTCCTTGAAAGCCTGTAACTAATATAGCTTTAATATTTGAGAAGCTCTTTCTTATGTACTCCGTGTTAACTAGAAGTATGTGTGACTTGGTGTGTAAGTGATCTGTATAGATTGGAACTTGCCAGCCTGTTAATGGAACGTTGCTAATTCCAATCCTCCATAGAGCAGCAGAAAGAAGCCCTACAGATATCTGTTCTCCTGCTGCTATAGTAAAATCAGCAGACGTAAGGTTAGGACTTGGAGTTATATTTTTAAGCGCACTGACTAAGCTACTAGTTTTTCCCTGCATAGCCGATACAATAACTATTAGCTTTTCAACATGAGTGGTTGTTTTAGCTATAAGGTTTGCAACATTCTTTATTCTTTCTTCAGAACCAACTGAAGAGCCTCCAAACTTCTGAATGGTAAACCTAACGGACATTATGACTAGTCTCCCCTAAACCCAGAATAGAACTCATTGTTCGAACCGTAAGGAACCCCCCTTTTTGAACATATTCCCTTTACTTCCTTAAATGAACTGCTGCTATAGTTAAAACAATGTTATAGAATGCTTCAAGGAAGTCTAGCTGTATAGAAGTCTGTTGGAAAGTCTGGTAAGTTGTTTTCAATGTTTTTAATTAGCTTTTAGTTGTATGTGGGTGGAGGGAGAGAGAGGGGGGGGGTAAAATAGGTTAGTTCTTTTTAATATAGTTAGCCTATGTTTAGCATTAGTTCTTTTAATATATAAGAGCTAATAGCATTTATATTTACTACTTTTATATCACCAGAAAAGCGGTTTTTATATTCAACGTTATCCAAAAGAATGTTATTAGTAATCAAAATAATATGATTTATACCAATAAGTTCTATATCATTAAACATTACACCTAAAGAAACTACTCTATCATCTAGTAAGACATCAATATTATAAGAAGCTAGTTTATTATATAGATGTTCTGCTAGTTCTTTTATCTTTTCTATCCTATGCATATTTAAAGCTATAATCGCTACCTGAAAAGGTGCTATTGTTTTAGACCAAATAATTCCAGCTTTATCATAGTTTTGTTCTATTATAGCCGCTATAGTACGAGAAATGCCTATACCATAACAACCCATTATTAAGCTTTGTTTATAGTCTTCATTAACATGAAGTTTATTATTTATTATATCAGAGTATTTTGTTCCAACTTGAAAAATATGTCCTATTTCAATGCTTTTATTTCTTTTTAAAATGCTTTTCTTTTTAAACCATAAAACACCATTATCTATTATTCTTATATCTGCTATCTTAGGCAATAGTAAGTCTCTTCCCCAATTAACACCATAAAAGAACCGGCTTTTAATATTAGCGCTAGCTATAAAGTCGTCCATAACAGCAACACTTCTATCAATAATTAAGGACATTGATAAGCTAAATAAACCTATTTCATATGTACTAGATGGGGAATCTACGTTTACTAGCTTTAACTTCTTTAGCTCTTCTATATTTGCATATTTTAGAGGAAGCTGTATGTCAGGGTTTTTCCCTAGCTTTATCTTATTTAACTGATGGTCTCCTCTTATAATAAGAACTAAAAAGGGATTAGATAATTTATTAGTATGTACTATAAAAGCTTTTATAGTTTTATATATCGAAACATTAAAATAGGTTGCTAACTCAAAAGCACTTTTGATCTTAGTAGTAACTACTAGCTTTAACTCTTTAGTAGTCATTGGTTTTATTTTAAACGAAGGTAACGTTTCAGATAAATCAATATTAGAAGCATAGTTAGGCTTCGTAGTAAATATTATATCATTTTCTCCATCTTTACCCAAAGCGTGAAACTCATGGGAACAACCATCGCCCATAACACCAGAACTTGCCTTTTTGATCTTATACTTTAAACCTATACGCTTAAATATACTACAATAGGAACTACTCATTAAACTATAAGTAGCTTTTAGATTCTTTTGGGTTATATGAAATGAATAGGCATCTTTCATAAGAAACTCTTTTGACCTAACTACACCAAAGCGAGGTCTTATTTCATCTCTAAAGTGTGCTTGAACTTGATAAAAAGCTAAAGGTAATTGTTTATGGGAATGTATTTCATTATTAACTAACTCTGTAACAACTTCTTCATGAGTGGGCCCTAATACAAATTCTTTTTTATTACGATCAGTTAGCTTTATTAATTCTGAACTAAAATCTTTTAGCCTACCACTTCTTTCCCATATATTAATTGGATGTATAGATGGCATAAGTATTTCTATGCAGCCAACTTTTAGCATTTCCTTTCTAATAACATTGTTTAACTTATTCATAACTCGTAAACCAATAGGTAACCAAGTAAATATGCCTGAAGCTAGCTTTCTTATCATACCAGCTCGTAACATAAGCTTATTACTAATTATATCTGTGTCAGAAAAGCTTTTCCTAAGAGTACAAAGAAGATATTTGCTAGTTCGCGCCATATATAGAATCCATGTTTAGTTGCTATATATATAATTGGTTCCCAAATATGCAATATATTATTCTCTCTATGCTATAGGTTAACATATGTTCCCCCCCACTAGAATCAATAACAACTCTTTAGCTACTGGCTATCTTAAGTCAGTATATAGTTCTAAACCCTAAGCTCTTTCCCTTTCTCAATGCTTTTCCTTTCCCTATATATCCGAAAATAAGATAGCTTTTCAATATACTAACTCTATATATATACCCATTATAGTTCTAACCACCCCCCCCCAGCTTTTATAATGAAGTCCTTAATATCAAAAGAAAAACAAATAAAGAAAAGATGGTATATTATTGATGCTTCAGGAAAAATACTAGGACGCTTGGTATCAAAAATAGTCTGTATATTGCGAGGTAAAGCTAAAACAACATATACCCCAAATATAGATACAGGAGACTATATAATAATTATTAACGCCAATAAGATAAAGATAACAGGTAATAAATATATACATAAGCTATATTATCATCATACCGGATATGTTGGTGGTATCAAAAGCATATCTTTTAAGGAGTTAGCTAACAAAAACCCAAGAAAGCTAATAGAAAAAGCAGTAAAAGGTATGCTACCAAAAGGCCCATTAAGCTCTGTAATACAAAATAAACTAAAAATATATGAAGATGAAACCCACAACCATCAAGCACAAACCCCGATGTTATTATCAATTTAGTTGGACTGATGAACTACCCAATTAACAAACAACAATGTCATGAATAATAATAAACCAAACACTACTAACTTTATTAAGAAGCTAATAAATAAAGATCTTTTACTAAATAAATACAAGATAATAAATACAAGGTTCCCTCCTGAACCAAATGGACATATACATTTAGGACATGCAAAAGCTATATGTTTAAACTTTGGAATAGCAGAAACCTACAAAGGAGTCTGTAACTTAAGATTTGATGACACAAACCCAACAGAAGAAGCTATAGAATATGTGAAGTCTATAAAAAAGAATATTAATTGGCTAGGCTTCAAATGGAATGAAAGAGCACATTATTCTTCAAACTACTTCGATAAGCTATATAGCTATGCAATAGATCTTATTAAAAAAGGTTTAGCATATGTAGATAATTTGTCACATAATGCTATCAAACTATTTCGAGGTACACTAAAAAGCCCTGGAAAAAGCAGTCCATACCGTAATAGAAATATAAAAGAAAGCTTGATATTATTTACTAAAATGAAAGCTGGAAAAGCAAACGAAGGTAAAGCTTGTTTAAGAGTAAAAATAAACATGACATCGCCAAATATAACTATGAGAGACCCAATACTATATAGAATTAAATATATAAAGCATTATCATACAGGTAATAAATGGTGCATTTACCCTATGTACGACTTTACTCATTGTATATCTGATGCTATAGAAAAGATAACACATTCTTTATGCACCTTAGAATTTCAAGATAATAAACAACTATACATTTGGCTATTAAATAATATTAACTTCGATATTCAGCCTAAACAATATGAGTTTTCCCGTTTAGCTGTAGAATATAATATAACATCAAAAAGAAAGCTAAACATATTAATTAAAGGCCATATAGCTGATGGTTGGAAAGACCCGAGAATATTAACCCTCTCAGGCTTAAGAAGGAAAGGTTATACTGCTAAATCTATTAGGGAGTTTTGCAAGAGAGTTAATGTAACTAGACAAAACAGTAATATTGAACTTAATGTATTAGAAGCATGTATCCGCGAAGAGCTAAATGAAAATACAATAAGAATAATGGCAGTAGTTAACCCAATTAAAATAATAATAATAAACATATCTAAAACCCATAAAGAACTAATAAATATCTATAACCATCCAACTAAGCCTGAACTGGGAAACAGAGAGCTAGTTTTTAGTAAGGAAATATATATAGATAAGAATGACTTTAGAGAAACCCCACATAAACAATATAAAAGATTAGCTTTAGGAAAAGAAGTTAGACTAAGAAATGCATACATAATAAAAGCAGAAGCCATAGAAAAAGATATAAAAAAAGAAGTAACAAATATATATTGTACTTATGATTCATATACTCTCAATAAAAAACCTTTAGACAATAGGCATATAAAAGGTGTAATCCATTGGGTATCTTCAAAAGATTGTATAAAGGCAGAGTTCAGAATATATGATAAGTTATTTAATATAAAAGACCCAAATGCCTCTATAGGTTTTTTAAACTACATATCTACAAAGTCCTTAGTAATATACAAAGGCTTAATAGAGGCATATATATTAAAAGCAAAGCTAGGAGAAAGTCTTCAAGTTGAAAGAGAAGGCTATTATTGTGTCAGAGGTATTTGCTATTCTAAAATAAATATTGTATTAAATAGAATAGTCACATTAAAACATAGCCTAAGGTTTCCCCCAAATAAGAGCTAGTTCTTTGTTGTTAGTTCTTCTTATTCTAAAAGACCTAACCATCTCAAATAACCATAAGCCATACACCATCAGCTATCTTAGAACCTGATAATGGAGCTTTATCTTTAACAATAGATGAACTAATAGAAATACTATTTAAGTTAGCTAAATAGATATATATAGAAACAACTTCTTTATATACAGAATAGTAATCATTTGAAATAGGTCTTGTTAATAGAATAGCTTTATTAAACCAAGCTATAGCTAATTCCTTTCTTATTGTTCTTATCATTGTAATTAGTTTCTTAACCCACTCAATAGAAACAAAAGAGCTTTTAGCAATAAAGTTATTGTTATATGATGGAGCAGTTTGAATAACAATACTATCTTCAGTTCTTTTATCTAATAAAGACCTAATATTAACCCAGATAAGCTCTGTAATAAATGGAACTATTGGATGAGCTAAACGCAATAATAATTCTAAAGCTACCAATAAAGTAAAACAAGTGCTTTTAGATTTCAAAGCATTACCAGAACAAATAGCTATCTTAGAAAACTCTAAATACCAATTACAAAGCTCATTCCAAACAAAGAAGCATAAAGTGGAAACAGCTATATCAAATCGATAGTTATCTATATATATCCGAAAGGACTTCACAGCTTCATTAAGCATATGAAATAGCCATTTATCAGTTAAATATAGGCTTTGTTTCATTAGGAGATGTTCATAATGCCTATGGATATCTTTAACATTAATTAAAACAAACCTACTAGCATTCCATAACTTATTACAAAAGCTTCTATATTCTTCCAACCTGTCCATATCCCAATGCATATAACGACTATTAGAAACTAAAGACACTAAAGCAAAACGTAATACATCAGCGCCATATGCTTTTATTCCAAAAGGAAACTGCTTTTTAGTAGCTTTTGTAACTTCATTATATAGTTTAGAATGCATCATATTATTAGTTCTTTTTATAAGAAGTTCTTTTAGAGAAATACCATTTATTAAGTCTATTGGGTCTATAGTGTTTCCTTTACTTTTAGACATCTTATTTCCAGCTTCATCTTTTATTAGACCAGTAATATATACAGTTTTGAAAGGCAGTTGTGGTTTACCATTATTAGCTTTAACAAAATAAATAGTAAACATAATCATACGGGCAATCCAAAAGAATATTATATCAAAGCCACTAATAATTATACTAGTAGGATGAAAAGCTTTTAGTTCTTTATTATAGTTAGGCCAGCCAAGACTAGAAAACGTCCATAATGCTGAAGAAAACCAGGTATCTAATACATCGCTTTCTTGTTTAAGAGTGAAGCTATTTTTCAAGCTATAGATTATACGAACTTCTTTTTCATTATGACCAACGTATGAGAAACCATTATTATCATACCAAACAGGAATTCTATGGCCCCACCATAGTTGTCTAGAAATGCACCAGTCTTGAATATTAGACATCCAACTAAAAAACATATTCTCATATTGTTTTGGGATAATCTTAATCAGGTTCTTATTAACGAAGTCTACAGCTTTTTTAGCTAGGCTAGCAGTACGAACATACCATTGATTAGTTACCATAGGTTCTATAATAATGCCACTACGATCTCCATAAGAAGCTAATGAGGCATAGGTTATTTTATTATCTAATAAGCTTAAACGCTCAAGCTCAGATATAACCAATTCACGAGCAACAAACCGTTCTAAACCATGGAATACATTAGGAATATAAATGCTATTAAAGTAACTGCTTTTAGCCCAACTAAAAAGAAGGCCTTTCTTACGAATAAAACACTCTTTAGTAAATATTTCTATCATAGGCAAATAATGACGTTTACCTATCCGAAAGCCACTAAAGTCATGGGCAGGTGTAATAGACATACATTCTGCTTCTTTAAACATAGCAACATAATTATCAGAAATAACTGGAATACGTCGCTTTACTAATGGTAAGTCTACGCTTTTATTAATTAAGCTTCTATATCTAGATTCTTTTGGGTTAACAACTAAACAAGCATCACCAAATATAAGTTCTGGACGTGGGTTAGTTACTACTAAATAATCAAGACCATCTAATACAATTCCAACTTCTAATGGGTATCGTAGATACCACATAAAGCTTTTCACATTACGGGCTTCTACTTCTAAATCAGAAATAGCAGTTCGTAGTTTAGGGTCCCAGTTTACCATATATTTATCTCGATATATCAACCTATTTTCATATAGCTTAATAAATGCTTCTTTTACAGCAAAGCAAAAGTCAGAATCCATAGTAAACCGAGATCGAGCCCAATCAATAGAATTACCTAAACGACGCATTTGGTTATATATTATGCTAATATATTTTGAAACCCATTTCCAAGACTCAGCTATTAAACAACAACGCATATAAACAGTTACGCTTTTATAGTCAGAATATAACTCACGCTCAACTAATAATTGAGTAGCAATTCCCGCATGGTCAGTGCCTACTTGCCATAAAACAGATATTCCTTGCATACGTTGATATCTTATAAGAATGTCCATAATTGTTTGCTGAAACCCATGACCTAAATGTAAAAGACCAGTTACGTTTGGTGGTGGTATTACTATAGAATAACAGCTTTTATATTCAACATTATCTATGGCAGCAGATACCTTAAAATAATCCTTTTCTTCCCACTTTATAGCTATAAGCTGTTCAATAGGTTTAGGACAATAGGCTTTTATCATTTCACTTTTAACTAATTTATTAAATAATACAATGTAATATATAGGTTTAGTAACATATAAAAACCATTTATTTGCAGTAGAATGTTTTTATAATTCTTTACTTAATGGTTTAACAAGAGGAATAGTTTCCCCCCCCCTCCTCTAACCAAACCCAAACCAAACTCTCAACACTCTCTCTCTCTCTCTCTTTCTCTTTCTCATTCTCAATCTCAACCTCATTCTCATTCTCATTCGCTTACCTTCCCCTCAAACCCCACAACCCTCCTCCTTTTATATTAAAAGAATCAGAATCATAGACTATGACTGGGCTTGAACCAGCGTCCTCAACGTTATGAGTGTTGCGCTCTACCACTGAGCTACATAGTCGAATAGCTAGTTGGTACCAGGGTTTTGCTGGAGTACCAGGTTTCGAACCTGGGATCGAAGGGTCAAAGCCTTCTGCCTTACCACTTGGCCATACTCCAAATATATGCGGGAAACGAGACTTGAACTCGTATACCAATAAGATACTAGATCCTAAACCTAGCGTGGCTACCTATTTCACCATTCCCGCTAGCTTCATAAACATAATAAGCTCACAACAAGTCCCCCATAAACCTATAAGAAGAAGACCCCCATGAAAAAGCACAAGCATCCAAAATATAACAATATAAAAGCTATCTGCTCTTGCGGTAATATAATAAGTATTCATTCTACGTTAAATAATAACATAACTATAGACGCTTGTAATAAATGCCATCCATTCTATACAGGAAAGCAACGCGTTCTTGACACAGCAGGAAGAGTAGAACGTTTCAACAAAAGGTTTAATAGAAGCTAGAGTCCCTAACTAGCTGGATAGAAGGTGGTCAAACCAGAAGATAAGTAGTTAACCCCTTTTCTGCTGGAGGAGTATATGCGGTTCTTAGGTATTGAAACTTCTTGTGATGACACTGGAATATCCATAGTTGAACAAAATAAAGACTTAATAATAAGCTGTATATATAATCAAATAAAAGCCCACATAACTTATGGCGGAGTTGTTCCAGAGTTAGCATCTAAAAAGCATCTAGAAGTAATAATAAAGTTAATTAAAAAAGCTATAATAAAACCTAAACTAAGTATAAAAAGTCTAACTGGGTTGTCATATGATGCTGGTTCTGGAATGTTTGGGTCACTGCTTATTGGAACAACAATAGGATGTGCTTTAGCTTATTCATTAAATATATCTTCTTTAGCAATAAATCATTTAGAAGGCCACATATTAACCCCAATGCTAAATAACTCTATTAACTTCCCATATATATCGCTTATTGTATCTGGAGGTCATTCAGAGTTACTTTTAGTAGATAAGCTAGGAATCTATAAGCTCCTAGGAAAAACAATAGATGATTCTGTTGGAGAAGTATTTGATAAAACAGCGAAGCTATTAGAATTATGTTATCCAAGTGGCATTTCTTTATCAAATATAGCAAAAGCTGGAATACCAAATGAATATCTATTACCTTATCCAATGCTAAATAAACCAACCATAAACATTAGCTTTTCTGGTCTAAAAACATTAGTAACAAATATAATAAAAAAGGAAATAAAGACAACCCAATCAAAAGCGAATATTGCAAAAGCACTTGAAGATACAATAATAAAAGTATTGGTAAATAAATGTAATAAAGCACTAGCTTCTAATAATGTTAATAGATTAGTAATAGTAGGAGGAGTAAGTGCAAATGAATCCTTGAGAGCCTATATGAAAGTCCTAATGAAGTCTATAAAAGGAACTGTCTATATTTCAGATATAAAGCTATGTTCAGATAATGGCGCAATGATAGCCTTCACTGGTTTAAATAAAAACAATTCTATAAACCCCATAAAAAACAAAAGCTTATCAATTCTAATAAAAACAACCTGGTGTTTAGGCTATAA
>NZ_VMQO03000004.1 GCF_009805595.3 Candidatus Tremblayella phenacoccinincola
ACAAGATGTAATACTTTCAAAAGCATGGACATACGTATTATATACAATAGGCATAGTTAAAAAACATGAACAACTAATACTAGAACAAGAACTAAACAACATCTTAACAAAAACCCTAACTTCTAGTTCTAATATAAAAAAGAGTAACTCTGAAGACGTACACACCTGGGTCGAAAATAAACTAACAAAGTTTTTAGGCCCTGTAGGTAAAAGAATCCATACTGGAAGAAGCCGAAATGACCAAATTACGACTGACTCAAAACTATGGTGTATAAAAGAAATAGAACTAATAATACCTATAATAAACTCCTTACAAAAAAGAATAATAACCTTATCTGAAAAGCATATAGAAACAATAATACCAGGCTACACTCATTTACAAAAAGCTCAACCAACTACATTTGCACATTGGTGCTTAGCCTATAATGAAATGCTATTAAGAGATAAACTAAGACTAACTGATTCCTTAAAAAGAACATCCGTTAGCCCTTTAGGATCTGGCTCTATTTCAGGAACTTCATACAATATAGACAGAGAACAACTATCTAAATGGTTATACTTTAACAACTCAACGAATAATAGCATTGATAGTATTTCAGATAGAGACTACATAGTTGAACTAATATCAGCTGCTACAATTAGTATAATACATTTATCAAGACTTTCAGAAGATCTAATCTTTTTCAATACAGAAGAAGCTAGCTTAGTAGAACTAACAGACAGTATAACTTCAGGCTCATCTCTAATGCCACAAAAGAAAAACCCAGACGCATTAGAATTGTTAAAAGGGAAATCAGGTAAAATACACGGCTCGCTTACTAATATAATAACTATTCTAAAAGGATTACCTTTAGCCTATAATAAAGATATGCAAGAAGATAAGGCAGCTTTACTAGATACAATAACTACCTGGAAGGAATGTTTATATATAACAAAGCTAGTAATAAAAAACATAAAGATAAAGCTAAAAAGCTGTCTAATAAAAGCAAAACAAGGATATTCTAATGCTACAGAGCTCGCAGATTACCTAGTAAATAAAGGAATACCTTTTAGGAAAGCACATAAGATTACAGGAAGGATAGTAATAAAAGGACTAGCTATAAAAACCCCAATAGAATCTCTAAGCTTAAAAACTTTAACTAAGATAACCCCAGTAGTTAAAGAAGATGTTTATAGGTTTTTAAAGATAGGTTCTTGTATAATAAAACGTAACTCAAAAGGAGGAACATCAATAAACCAAGTTATCCTAAATATCCTAGTAAATAAAAAGCTACTAACTGCTTCCTATTATCATAACTAATTCCTCCAACAAACCACTAGCTAATACTTATGGGAGTTTCTAAACCTATAAAAGAACCAAGAACCATAGTAATGCTAAGAAATATGTTTTCTATAGGAAACCCAAGAGTTGGAATAATAATAATAAAAACCCATATCAAGTTAGCATATGAAAGAAGCTACATAAAAAGGTTATCTAGAGAAAGTATTAGGATAATTAGTCTTTTGGTTAACTAATAGAAGAAGCTAAGAACTATAACCATGCTAACCCATAGCTCCAACAGCCAATATATCATATGAAAGCTAATAAAAAAGAAGAAACAATAATAGCTTTGTCAACGTCCCAAGGAACTAGTGGAATAGGAATAATAAGAACATCAGGTTCTAAATCAAAGATGATAGCCATAAAAATACTTGGAAAGATACCAGAACCAAGAGTAGCTGAGCTTTTAGACTTCTTTGATTCAGCTAATTCAATAATAGATAAAGGACTAGCTATATTCTTCCCTAAACCAAGTTCTTTTACCGGAGAAGATGTTTTAGAACTGCAAGGACATGGTAATCCAATTATATTAGACACTGTAATACAAACCATAGTAAGAGCAACAGGAATAAGAATAGCATCTCCTGGTGAGTTTTTAAAAAGAGCTTTCTTAAATAGAAAAATAGATCTAACACAAGCGGAAGCTATTTCAGATATAATAACTACCACTTCACTAAGAACTGCAAAAAGCGCAATGAAGGCAATGCTAGGAAGGTTTTCAGAAGAAGTTAACAACATAAAAGCCCTAATAACAAAAGCCCGTATTAACATAGAATCTAATCTTTGCTTTACTGAAGAAGATAATATCTCAAAAAGAAAAGCAAACAAACTAATAAATAAAGCCTTATTAGAAACAAAAAGGCTATATAATAAAACAAAAGCCACTAACAAACTACCTATAGGAAAAACTATAGTAATAGCAGGTGCACCCAACACAGGAAAGTCAAGTATATTCAACGCAATAACAGAAAGCGATACAGCAATTGTAACAGAGTTAGCAGGAACAACAAGAGATGTATTATATAAAAGTATATCTATTTCAGGATTGTCTTTAAACATAGTAGATACTGCCGGGATGCATAAGACAAAAGATATGTTAGAAAAGATAGGTATAAAAAGAACTTGGGGTGAAGTTAAAAAAGCAGATCACATACTATTAGTAAGAACTAATCTAACTAAAGAAGATAGGATACCAAACATTCTAACAAGATATTTCTCAGGAAAGGGCATAACAATAATAATAAATAAGATAGACTTAACAAAAGAAAAAGCAGAGATAATTCCCATAGAAAGCAGCTACAACATAGTTAAGCTATCTGCAAAAACAGGAGAAGGGATAGATCTTCTTAAAAAGCATTTAAAAAGTATATTAGCCCCCGAAGAGCCAATAGAAGCTAACTTCATAGTCAAGAAAAGGCATATAAACATATTAAAGACCACAATAAGATATCTTATAAAGGCTTCTAAAGTCCATATAGAAACCATAAATACACATATAGCAGAAGAGGTTGGGTTAGCAGAAAAGGAATTAGCTAAGATAGGTGGAGAAGCTAATAGTGGTTATATGCTAAATGAAGGTATACTAAATGGGATCTTTTCTAGTCTTTGTATCGGTAAGTAAAAGGGTTCTAGCGGAGGGAGAGAGTGACTTCAGATTGAGAGGGTTGATTACCTAAGGAAGAGGAAGGAGGAGTTCTTCAGAACCATCTACCATCTTGTTATGATTCTACTTCAAACACTCATCTAAGACTCACCTAGACTCACCTTCAACATCAGATTCACCTTCAACAACCCACAAGAGCTATCCTCTCCTTCCTCCCCCCAACACTTCCAACATTCCCAACAGACCGATAGAGCTAACACATAACAAGCTTCCGGGGTTGGTTGCTAAGAACTAACCTAACTATAGCTACAAGCTCTTTGAAATACTACTAGAACCACTTTGTCTTAGCGATGTACTAAAACATGATCAATTAACCCATAGCTAACTGCTTCTTCTGGTGTTAAAAAGTAGTCACGCTCAGTATCTCTTTCTATTAGCTCTAACCCCATACCAGTATGCTTAGAAAGCAACCCATTTAACCGAGCTCTTATCTTTAGTATTTCCTTTGCATGTATTTCAATGTCAGTAGCTTGTCCTTGAAAACTACCAAGAGGCTGATGTATCATAATTCGAGAGTTGGGTAAACTAAAGCGCTTTCCATTAGTTCCAGCAGCTAATAGAAAGGCTGCCATTGAAGAAGCTTGACCCATACAAAGCGTATTCACATTTGGTTTTATAAACTGCATAGTATCATATATTGTCATACCTGAAGTTATAATACCACCAGGCGAGTTAATATAAAGATAAATGTCTTTACTTGGGTTTTCTGCTTCTAAATACAATAGCTGTGCAGAAACTAAGTTAGCCATATAATCCTCTATTTGTCCAGTAATGAATATTATACGCTCCCTTAGCAAACGAGAATAGATATCATAAGAACGTTCTCCTCTTGGAGTTTGTTCAATAACCATAGGTATAAGCTTCAATATGTTAGTCTTTTGATTCTTTAGTTTATATTGCATATAGTATACCCCCTCTCCTCTTATAGCTTATAGTTAGACTAGAGAAATTAACTATTAAAACCCCTAGGAATAATATGTTAAACCCAACCTTGTTTCGCAATAAGCTTAACCTAACTACTAATAAACTAATTCGTAGAAAACACCTATTAAATATAAAAACTATATCTGAACAAGAAGAACGTAGAAAAGCACTACAAACAGAAACATACTATTTACAAACTATAAAAAATATAAGATCTAAAACCATAGGCTATAGCAAACCAAAAGGAAAAGATGTTTCTTTGGCTTTAAAAGAAGTTAATGATATAGAAGTATCTATAAAAGCCGTAAGCTGTGTACTAAATAATATAAAAGAATCCATATATAGCTATAGCTTGCTAATACCTAATGTGCCTGTATATAACATACAACAAGAAGACACAGAACCTGTATGCTGGAGTGAGCCTACTAAGTATAGGTTTAATATCCGTAATCATATAGAGCTAGGAAGGCTAAATAAAACCATTGACTTTCCTAGCGCAGCAAGAATATCAGGTTCTAACTTTGTAGTAATAAGTGGTAACTTAGCTAGCATATATCGGATATTAGCCCAACATATGATAACTATTCATACTGTTTCCCATGCCTATAAAGAACAATATTTACCATATTTAGTTAACTATGAATCTATGCTAGGGTCTGGACAACTACCAAAGTTTAGTAAAGATATATTCCATATTAATGAACCTAATAAACTGCTTATCCCAACTGGAGAAGTGCCTTTAATTAACTTAATAAGGGATAGAATTATTGATGAAGAAGTATTGCCACTGAAGCTAGTAGCAAATACTCCCTGTTTTCGATATGAAGTTGGCTCATATGGAAAAGCTTCTCAAGGATTACTAAGACTACACCAATTTGATAAAGTAGAACTAATGCAAGCAGTTAACCCAGGGGTTTCTATGCAAGCTCTTGAAGAAATAGCATTTCATGCGGAAAAGATATTACAGTTATTAAACCTACCATATAGAAAGCTATTATTATCCGGAAAGAACCTTAGCTTTTCCGCTTCTAAATCTTATGACTTAGAAACCTGGCTACCTTCTCAAGCCATATATAAAGAAGTTTCTTCTTGTTCAAATACTACTGGGTTTCAGTCTCGACGTATATTAGCACGCTATCGGAATAAGCTAGATAAAAAGATATATCTATTACATTTACTAAATGGCTCTGGTTTAGCAGTAGGAAGAACTTTAGTAGCTATATTAGAAACCTATCAAACAAAAGATGGTAGAATAAAAACCCCTGAATTACTCAGGAACCAAATGGATAATATTGATTATGTTTAGCTAGTCTTCCTGCTCTTAGTTAAAATAGGACATATCTGCTATATGTATATAGGCGTCTTTTAACTTATTCAATAAAACTAATCTATTATTTCGTATAGGTTTGGGTTTATCTAAAATGAAAACATCCTTAAAAAACCCACATATTTGCTTAGATAGCTTTAATAGCTGTAATGAGGTTTCTGAAAAGTCTAACTTATCTAGTAAATACCCTATCTTTTTGATATAAAACATATGTTGCTTATATATATTAACTTCTTCTGAATTCCTAAATAAATACCTATTAAGCTTAGACCTATTGCTAATGTAACTAAGCTTTATAAAGATATTTGTTATTCTCTTATTAGCTTCTAAGATATGCTTAAACCCTTTAAGTCTTTGGATATATCTTAACAAACATATTCGAATGTGTATATTTAAAGGATATTCGATTGACAGCCCTAAAACAGAACTTATAGTGTTACTACTATAACCTAAAGACAGATACCAGCCTTTTAGTTTCTTAAGATAATAGAAAGCGACTAAATATGTTAGCTTCTTATTTATTAGTTTATTCCCATATGTACTAACTGTCTTTTTTATTAGGGCTTTTATGTTCAATATTAACCTATTTTCTATTATTATTCGAAAGATGCCTATAATAAAACGCTTTGAACTATAAGGATCTTTATTTCCCTTAGGAACCCCATTAACACCTATTATACCAATAATATTATCAGCCTTATCAGAAATACCTACAGAACAGCCTACTAAAGTTGTTGGCAGTATGTCATTTGAAACCCGAGGTAAATATTGTTCCATCAAAGCTAATGCCACTTCTTTAGGTTCGTCGTCATGTTCAGCATGGTACATACCTACAAATCCATATAGATCTTTAAACTCATAAACCATTTTTGTAGCTAAGTCACATTTTGATAGTAGGCCAGCTCGAGATGCGTTTATATGATTAGTTCCTATATGCTGAGAAACCCAGCTTGATAGATATTCTATTCTGTGGAGACTTTCCCGCAAAGTGCCTAAGCTTTTTTCAAACAACATAATATTTAGCTCTGGAATGAAATGTTCTAATCTTTTATATCGGTCCTTACTTATGAAATATATAGCGTCTATTAAACGAGGACATATTACCTTTTGGTTATCGCTAATAACTTTAGAAGTTCTATTTGGAATAATGTTGCTTATATATATAAAATATGGTAATAGCTTATGGTTATGTTTATGGTTAGCTTCTGCTTCAGATATTGGAAAATACTTTTGATTAGTTTTAATAGCAAATACTAATATTTCTTTAGGTATTATTAAAAAGCTTTTATTAAAAGCTCCTATAAAAACAGTAACCCATTCTACCATGCTTGTCACTTCTGCCAAAAGGCTAGAGTCTATATTAACAACTCCTTTAGGTTTAGCTATGGTTTTAGCTTTATCGTAAACTATTTTTGAACGTAAACAATAATCAGCTATTACTTTTCCTCTTTCTAATAATAGTTTTAAATAGCTATTTGCGTGACTTATGCATATGCTTTTATCTCCTATATGCCTATGTCCGTTTACGAAGCTATTGGAAACAGTTCCTAGTATGGATCCATGTATTTTCTTATTATTTAGAAATATAGTTAATGTATGTAAAGGACGAATAAACTTAAAGCCTGTCTCATTTCCATTCCAGTACATTGACTTAAAAGAAGTAAAAGCTTTTAAAGAATTAAAAACTATATCATATAGTCTTTCTTTCTCTGGATAAATATTATTCTTTGATTTAGATATCTTATTAACTTTTAAAACAAGTTTGCGAGGTGTATATAAAACAAATAGGGTTCCATAGCTAATATTTAGTTTATTTAGTTCTTTTCTAAAAGCACTCATAAAAGACTGTGCTATGGTTAATATTATGTCATATGGTAATTCTTCTAACCCAAAAGCTACTATAAAGTCACAAGTCATTATATTATTCCTCTTTTTGGAAACCCAATAGACTTTCGATATATATAATACTTTTTAGCTATTTCTTTTACTAATGAGCGTATACACATTATGTGAGACTTCCTTTCAGTAGTTGATAAAGCATTTCGAGCATCTAATAAGTTAAATATATGCACAGCTTTTAAAACAAATTCATAAGCAGAACCTAATAAAACCTTAGTAAACCTTAAGAGCTTTTGAACTTCCTTCATATGTATCTCAAATAAGCTAAACAGTAGCTTTAAGTCTGAATATTCAAAGCTATATATTGAATGATCTATTTCACTTTTTAAGAACATTTCTCCATATGAGACATAACCAAAAAGACCAGCACTCCACGAAATGGCGTATATGTTATTAACATCTTGTATGTGCATAGCTAACCGTTCTAAGCCATATGTAATTTCAGTAGTAACAGGTTTAGAGATTAAGCCCCCAACCTGTTGAAAATAGGTGAGCTGTGTAATCTCCAGCCCATTAAGCCATACCTCCCAACCTATACCCCAAGTCGCTAAAGTTGGGTTCTCCCAGTTATCATCTACAAACCGAAGGTCATTATATCTTAAGTCAATGTCTAAAGATTCTATCGACTTTATATAGATATTTTGTATATCTTTTGGGGCTGGTTTTATAGCTACTTGAAACTGATAATAGTGTTGTAATCGGTTTGTAGGTTTTCCGAATCTACCATCACTGGGCCTGCGAGATGGTTGAATATATGCTATTGCAGTTGGTTCAGGCCCAATAGAGTTTAAAAAGCACATAGGATGCGATGTTCCAGCCCCAACTTCTATATCTATTGGCTGTATTAGCATACAACCAACCTTTGACCAAAAGCATTGAAGTCGAGATATTAGCTCTTGAAAAGGAATAGTATTCTTATTCTTATTAGAACTCTTTTCCATTGGGAAGCCTCTAGGGTTATCTATTATAGGTTAGTAAAGGTAAAAAGGTATTGCTATTGGGGGGTGGGGAAAGAGAGAGAGTGGAAGTAGGGGAGAGAAGCATATAGCATATAGAGAATGTGATGTGGAGGTACGTTTGAGAGGTATATATATAGAGGAGGAAGTATGGGTGTTGGAGGTGGTAGTGGTAGTGGTAGTGGTAGTGGTAGTGGTAGTGGTAGTGGTAGTGGTAGTGGTAGTGGTAGTGGTAGTGGTAGTGGAAGTGGAGGTGGAAAGAGAAGGAGGGTGTGGATGTATAGGGGTAGGAGTAGGGGTAGGAGTATAGGAGAGAGGAAGGAAAGGTGGACTTAAAAGGTGGGGAAGCTCAGGAATGAGGACTTTCAAGGAAGGAAGAAGCTGCTTCTGTTTTAGATATCGTAGAAGCCATATATAAAGAAATATCAATAACAAAAAGCTGGTCCATAAATATGATAACTGAAATAATACAAAAGATATCAATAAGCCTAAATATAGCTGTCTGTAATATAGCTATGCTATTAAGAATAGGCTTATTAGGAAAAGCTGTATCACCAGGAATAACTCAAGTCATAAACATATTTAATAAAGAGTCTCTACTAAAACGTATAAAAAAGGTAATTACAATGCTTAAATATAACTATTGAAACAGTTGTTAGCTATTAACTTCTTTCAGACATAATAGGGGTTTCAACTAGAACTATAACATAATTACATACTATAACAAAATAGATTAGAAACAGCTAGTCAAAAGCAGGTAACAGATAAACCCCAAACGCCAATACATATGAAAGTGTTAATATACATATGCTTCTCTCTTCTCTATTCTCTATTCTCTATTCTCTATTCTCTTTAGCAGATGTCAAACCAGTAACAATGTTAAATAGAGCTCGAGCTCCTACTACATGGTACCCCAATAGAATCCTAGAAAGGTTTCGCTGGAGACGCTAGCCTATCAAGAGAGACCATTTATTCCCCTCCCCCCACAATATATTAACTACTAAATAAGCATACGCACTTCTCCAGATAACACACCCCTAGAACACTGTTAACACTAACTAACCTACCTTCAATCTTCACTTAGAATGGACAAGAACAAACAGCTACATATCATCGGAGCTTCAGTCTTAGTAGAAGCTCTATCAAAGACAGGAATAAACCCAATCTGGGGTTATCCAGGGGGTTCAGTATTAAATGTATACGACGAACTATACAAACAAACCACACTAAAGCACGTCTTAGTAAGAAATGAACAAACTGCAATATTTGCGGCAAGCGTTTCCTTTAGACTTAGCAAAAAGCCAGGAATATGTCTGGTTACTTCAGGCCCTGGCATAACTAACGCTATCACTGGAATAGTGGCTTCACTCTCAGACTCACTTCCACTTCTAATATTGAGTGGACAAGTGCCGCTAAAAGCAATAGGTAAACAAGCTTTCCAAGAATGCGATACTGTTAATATTACTAGCCCCTGCACCAAACGCAACTTTCTTATACATCGAGTGCAGGGCCTATTCAAGGTTTTAAAGGAAGCTATGTACGTTGCTAATAATAACAGATATTCACCCGTACTAGTTGACTTCCCCAAAAGCGTATCAAAAACACTCTTTGTTTGCTTAAACGACGTTCCACCTCAAACCCATGAAAGCATTCAAAAAAGAACAAAGCCTCAATACAACCAACAACTCTATCAAAGACAGAAAGCTAGCATAAATACATTGACTTCACACATTTCATCCTCTAACAGGCCTCTATTATACATAGGCGGAGGCTTGAATAACTATTCAACTTTGAAAGAACTAAAGAAAACACTAAACATTATTGGCACTCCAACTACTAACACTTTAATGAACTTCGGAACACAACGAACTCATTTTAACTTAGGAATGCTTGGAATGCACGGCAAATACTTTTCTAACCTGGCAGTACATTATTGCGATTTACTGTTTGCAGTTGGTTCCAGATTTGATGACAGAGTTATAGGAAACATAAACCATTTTAATACTATTCCGAGAAAGGTAGTATATATAAACGTAGATATCAGCATTAAGCGCAGTTTTAAATTCAATGTGGTTATCTTAGAAAATATCAAACACACCTTCAGGAGCATTATATCCTTTCTATATAGAACCACAAACAACCGTAACTATTCAGCTTGGTTTCAACTAATCAAAAGCTGGAAGTTTCAATCTTCTGACGTTAAAAGAAACTTAGTTAGTCTAAAGAGCATGTTTTCTACCCTTGAAGTAACTACAAGGAATCAAGCCATCATATGCTCTGACGTAGGTCAACACCAAATGTGGGTAGCGCAGCATTTCAACCTTCACCATGGAAAATGGATAACCTCAGGTGGTTTAGGGGCAATGGGGTCAGGATTGTCTTTTGCCCTAGGTGCTAAAGTATCTAGTCCAAAAGCTGATGTAATATGCTTTATCGGTGATGGGTCTGTCCAAATGAGTCTCCAAGAGTTTTCAACATTAAAGCAACTAAACGCGCCAGTCACTGTTTTAATTCTTAATAACAAAAGCTTAGGCATGGTTAAACAATGGCAACGCATAGAACATAATGGTCGCTTCTCTCAGTCTACCATGAAAGCTAGTGTTAACTTCACTAACATCTCCAGGTCATATGGACATTTCGGGTTAAGTTTGGTTTCTTTAAAAAGATTAAAACCTACGCTTATTGAGTCAGTTAACCAAAAAGACTGCACAGTTGTTCTAGACATTTGTTTAAGCGAACATGAAAGCGTTTGGCCAATGGTTCAGTCAGGAAAAGGAATCACTAATATGCATCTACGACATACTGATGTTAACTAATAAACCCCAAGGGAGAATCAAAGAACATGAAGCTACTATATAGTGCAGATGGCAGTCTAGAAAACATTAAGTCTAAGTCAGTAACGATAGTTGGTTACGGTTCTCAAGGGCATGCACACGCTTTGAATCTAAGGGACAGCGGCATTGAAGTCACTATTGGTTTAAGACATGGTTCCTCTTGGAACAATGCTATTAAAAATGACTTCGTTGTTAAAAGTATCCCAGAAGCAGTTAGAAACGCAGATCTTGTTATGCTGCTAATTCCAGACGAAGAAATGAGCGCGGTATATATATCAGAAATACATAACAACATAAAAAAGGACTCAACATTAGCTTTTGCTCATGGGTTTAATGTGCATTACAACCAAATTGTTCCAAGAAGCGATCTAAATGTAATAATGATTGCTCCAAAAGCACCGGGTCATATGGTTAGGGAAACATATATTAAAGGACATGGTGTTCCACATCTGATCGCTGTTTGGAGAGATAACTCAAACAACTCCAAGGAAGTAGCTTTAGCTTATGCTATCGCAAATGGTGGTGGCTTCGCTGGAATTATCGAAACAACTTTTAAAGATGAAACTGAAACAGATTTATTTGGAGAGCAGGTGGTGCTATGTGGAGGCTTAACAGAACTAATAAAAGCAGGTTTCGAAACTCTTATTGAACATGGATACAAACCAGAACTCGCATATTTCGAATGCATACACGAAGTTAAACTTATCGTAGACTTAATATACCAAGGTGGTATTTCTGGTTTAAATAGCTCTATCTCCAATAATGCAGAATACGGTGAATATACAGTAGGTCCCAAAGTTATTAACCAAACCACAAAGAACATAATGAAAGAAGCTCTAAATGACATCCAAACTGGAAAATATGCTAAGGACTTCATATTAGAGAAAAAGGCCAACTCTCCAATTCTAACAACAAAAAGAAGTCTCCTGAAAACACATCTATTAGAAAAGGTTGGTCGGTTCTTAAGAGCTAAGATGTCTTGGACAAAAAGCAGTTAGACATTCCATGAGTAAAAGCCTTATTATCCTAGATACAACTTTAAGAGATGGCGAACAAGCACCAGGAGTTTTAATGAGTCCTAACGAAAAGCTAATCATTGCAAGAAAGCTAGAACTTATGAAGGTTAATATTATAGAAGCAGGCTTTGCAGCTAGTTCAGTTGCAGATTTCAAATCAATTAAAAATATCTCAGCAGCTGTAAAAAACTGCACTATTTGTTCTTTAGCTAGAGCAAACAAGTCGGACATAGAGCTCGCTGCTGAAGCTCTTAAACCAGCATCGAGGTCAAGAATACACACCTTTATCGCAACTTCAGAAATCCACATAAGAAACAAACTACGAACTACACCAGAGCATGTCTATGAAGCAGCTAAAACAGCTGTTAGGTTCGCTCGTAAGTATACAGATGACGTTGAGTTTTCTCCGGAAGACTGTTCCAGGTCAAACATAAGCTTCCTATCTTCGCTCCTAGAATGTGTAATTAACGAAGGAGCTAACACTATTAACATAACAGACACAGTGGGCATAGAAACTCCTGGCTCTTTTGGTTCCCTAGTCAAAAGAATAAAAGAAAATATCCCTAACTCAGACAAAGCAACCTTTTCAGTACACTGTCACAATGACTTAGGATTAGCAGTTGCGAACACATTGGCTGGCATAAAACAAGGAGGTGCTAAACAAGTAGAATGCACTGTCAATGGCATCGGTGAACGCTCAGGTAATGCACCACTAGAAGAGGTTGTTATGGCATTAAACACCAAACGTCAGTTCTTTGGCATGAGCTCTCAAGTGGACACCAAACAAATATTATCTCTATCAAACTTAGTTGCCAAATACTCAGACTTAAGAATACAACCCACAAAGCCTATAGTAGGACAAAATGCTTTTGCTCATGCATCTGGAATTCACCAAGATGGTATTCTAAAGTGCAGAGAAACTTACGAAATAATGAATGCAAAGGACATAGGTTGGAAAAAGAATAGAATAGTTCTAGGGAAACTTTCAGGTTCAAACGCTTTTAAGTATAAGCTAAAAGAGCTAAACGTCCGTCTTAATAGGTCTAGGATTATAGAGTTATTCCACAGCTTCAAACACCTCGCTTCGCTACATAAAAAGATTACCAACTCTGAGCTAAATATTCTAACATCCACAAACCATAGCATATCTAACAAAACAACCAACCTCGCACATTTCTACCTTTGCTACAGCATTAAACATGGTTCATACTCAAGAACAACCTTCACACTTCCTAACGGCAAATGTCTATCAAGCGAAGCATTCAATCAAAGCTCTTTAAGTTCAATAGCAAACTGCATAAACAGCTTTCATTCTCTTGAAGCACAACTCAAAACATACAGCTGCCTGCTAAAAGAGCAAGTATTCATTACCAACATTGTAATAAAAAAGATCAGGTTAGAACAAACGGAAGTCACTATCAAAACTAAAGATATTATCCAAGCTTTCACAAACGCTTACTCCACAGTCTTAAATAAATGTATTTAATAGGTATGGATAAACAATATATCGTCTCATTATTTGGTAAGAGTAGTTTTGATACAGGTTGTCCTGAAGTTCAAATTGCCATACTAACCTCCAAGATAGATTCATTATCAAAGCTTCATTTTAACAACCATAAAAAAGATAAACACAGTTACAGAGGATTACTAAACCTAATAAACAAACGTAAAAAGCTACTGAACTATTTAAAGTCTATACACATGGCTCGCTACGTCCAGATAACCCAAAAGCTTAAAATAAGAAGGTAGCCTCAATACAACCAGCGTATGGAAGAAGAGGAACTGATATGGCATGCATACAATCCAAGCACCTTTTTATTCTAACATTTCTATCATATATTCTTATGCCAGGGTTCCCACAATAAGCCCTTGTTCTAACTATAACCAAAAGCTATTATAATTATTATATGCTAACATACACTAAAAAAGATGTTACTAAAATACGCTTAGCAAGTATGTTAGCGTCAGAAGTATTAGAAATGATTGAGCCTTATATCAAACCAACCATAGCCACTGGAGAGATAGATGCTTTATGTTTTAAATATATAACAAATATCCTCAAAGCAACACCAGCATGTTTAGGTTATTATGGGTTTCCTAAGTCTATATGCGTTTCAATAAATGAAGTAGTTTGCCATGGAATTCCAAAATACAATCATATAGTTAAAGAAGGAGATATAGTTAATATAGACGTAGCTGTTCTCAAAGAAGGTTTTTATGGTGATACTTCAAAAATGTTCTATGCAGGTGAAGCTGCAGCTAATAGTAAAGAGCTATGCATAGTAGTTCAAGAAAGTCTTTATTTAGCTATTAGGTCTATAAAGCCTGGTATTCGTTTAAGAACTATTGGAAAAGATATTCAAGCTTATGTAGAGGATAAAAACTACTCAGTCGTAAAAGAATATTGTGGTCATGGAATAGGCAGTAAATTCCATGAAGAACCTCAAATACCTCACTACAATACATACGATAATGGAGTGCTTCTTAAAGAAGATATGGCTTTTACTATAGAACCGATGATAAATGCAGGTGAAAGCTATACTTACGTTGAAAAAGATGGTTGGTCTGTAAAAACAAAAGACCATAGCTTATCTGCTCAATATGAGCATACAATTCTAGTAACTAAGGATGGATGTGAAATAATGTCATTAAGAGCAGAAGAGCCTTTATCAAAGCATATCCATAACTTATAACAAGTTAGGTGGTTCTATATCTTTCTATTTCCCCTAACTTCTCAAAGACCTAATACGTTTAACATATTAAATAAGCCTTTAGATTTATTTAACAACCAAGTTGAAGATCTAATAGCTCCATTGGCAAATATCATACGGTTATAGACCTTGTGTGAAATAGTTAAGCATTCATTAAGATCAGCAAAAGATATTTTATGTTCGCCTATGGTATTTCCAATGCGTATTGAAGAAAAGCTAATGGGTTTTAGATATAGCTCAGCAATATAGGTTTTAATCATTAACGCAGTGCCAGATGGAACGTCTCTTTTCTTTTTATGATGCACTTCAATAATTTGAATATCTATGCTTTCTCTTAAAAAAAGGATTATTATTCTTAATAGTTTCAACATTAAAGCTATGCCTATACTAAAGTTAGCAGAATAAGTTATAGCTATATATTTAGATAGTTTAGTTATTATAGAAAGCTGATACCTATTAAAACCGGTAGTTCCTATTACTATGTTTAGTTTATTTAGACAGCATTTGTTTAGATAAACCATAGAAGAATCTGGGTTAGTAAAATCAATTAAAACAATATCTTTTAACCTAGAAGCTAATATGTTATTAGATATGTTAACAGTTAAAGACTTTATATTAGTTAGGTTACATATGTTAATATTATAGTTCTTAAGGTTATTATTAGTTATAGCCAGTCTTATGTTAACTAACTTATTAATATATGAAGATAAAACCAATTGACGTCCCATTCTACCATTTATGCCTGTAATGACCAAGTTAGTTAGTTTATTGTACATAGGTTTATTATATAGCTGTTAGTTTAATATATAGGTTTGGGGGAGGTATATAGAGGGAGGTATATAGGAGAGTGTGAGGGTTGAGGGGTTTGGGGTTT
>NZ_VMQO03000005.1 GCF_009805595.3 Candidatus Tremblayella phenacoccinincola
GTCCACCCTCCTCCCCCCTTTTCCCCCTCTCAACACTTCCTATAGATACAGAGTTATATTGTAAATACTATAAAGCCCTTAACCTAAAAGATCTTAATATAAGCTGGGTTCTGTATAGAAAGACCATCCATATATCTAGACTAATATTCTCATATCAGCTCAAGCAGCTTACCCAAATCAATACGTTCAATATCTTAGATCTTTTATATAGCTTTGTTTCAGATGGAGCATACATATGTTATTGTTACCAACATAATAGAATGTTCTTACCATATCTTTCACCCTTACCTAAAGGCGGTATAGTTTCTGTTGCTGCTTTCGTAGACACCCTCCCAGACTTAGCTGGCATCTTGCTCTATGAAACCCGGACTTTCCTCTACTTTAAAATATATATCCAATAAAAGCAGCGGTTGTATATTAATATTTAAACAACATCCCCATCCCATCTATTATGTCTATGTTAACTCTCACTCCTATACAAACCCATTAGTAGCTTCCCCTTTCCCCTTCCCCTTCCTCCAAAAGCTGAGGCTACTTAGGTTCTACTCCAACTTCAACTGCTTTTCCTGTTTGTCCTAACTATAGCATTACTTTAACTATCTTTCTATTTCACTAGGTGCGTTTAACATCAAGTCAACAGCAGAATTACTCTTTGGAAAAGCTATTACATCTTTAATGCTTTCTGAACCAGCTATTAACATTAACAACCTATCTAAACCAAAAGCAAAGCCAGCGTGGGGAGGAGTTCCATATTTTAAAGCATTAAGCAAACAACCATAGGCTTTTTCTTGTTCTTTCTTACTAATATTTAATATATTAAAAACAGCCTTTTGGCTATTAAAGTTATTGATTCGAACAGAGCCACTTCCTATTTCATAGCCATTCATTACCATATCATATGAATTTGCAGTTATATTTATTGGATCAGCTTTAAGTAGTTCTAAATCTATATCTTTTTTTGGAGCAGTAAATGGATGATGTGTAGCTATGAGTTCATTATTATCAGTTTTCCTAAATAAAGGAAAGTCAGTAACCCAAACAGGAAACCATCTTTTTATATATATGTGTAAGTCTTTTGCTATCTTTTCTTTTAAAATAGTTAAGAAGTTATGATCACATTTATTACTTAGCTTTATAATAAATATAAAGTCATCTATATTAGCCCTTGTATATTTTATAGCATTTATCAAAAGGTTCTTGTTATAAAACCCAAACCCCAAACTATCTTCTATATTAGGTTCATTAAAATGTTGCTTAGTTAGTTTTAACCATATAAGCTTTTGGTTATTAATATTTTCAACATACTCTTTATATTCATTAAGCTTATCTACTGTTAAACAGATATTATTAGGAACATGTAATACTTTTCCTATATAGCAGTCATTTGTATGTTCATTACTAATAAGATCTTTAATATCAATATATTCTAAAGGATTACTTAGATCTGGCTTATCAGACCCAAACTTATATAGTGCTTCTTTATATGTCATTCTATAAAATCGATCTAGCTTAATGCCTTTAAACTCTAACCATAAGCTTTTAATTAACTCTTCTAAAATATTATGTAGCTTATAGTCCTCCATATAAGCTGTTTCAATATCTAACTGAGTAAACTCTGGCTGTCTGTCAGATCTTAAGTCTTCATCACGGAAGCACTTTACTATTTGATAATAACGATCATACCCTGAAACCATTAGCAACTGTTTGTATACTTGAGGTGACTGAGGCAAAGCATAATATTTAGACTTATGGATTCTACTTGGTATTAGATATTCTCTAGAACCCTCAGTAGAATAGCTACTTAAATATGGAGTTTCAATATCTAAGAAGCCTTTTTGATTCATATATTTTCTAATATAATTGATAACATAAGTACGCATAGTTAAGTTAGCTGTCATGTTTTTACTACGTAAGTCAATATATCTATGAATTAGTCTTTGTTCTTCATTATTATTCTTATATGATTCAATAGGTAATATATCAGATTCATTTAATATAATAAAACCTATAGCTAATACTTCTATTTCCCCAGTAGCTATATTATTATTTATTTGAGATATTGGTCTAGCTCGCACCAAACCATCTAACTGAATGCAAAACTCATTGTGTAGTTTTAATGCGTTAAGAAAGCAATCATTATTTTCAAACTCAATAAATACTTGAACTAAGCCTTTTATATCTCGCATTTCTATAAAAACTAGTTTACCAAGGTTCCTTATTTTATTTACCCATCCACAAATAGTAATCTTTTTTCCTATATGCAATGAACTTAGCTCTCCGCAATAGATAGTCCGCATTATCTTTTTCCTTAAGGGTTTTGAAGTTAAATATAACTAGAAAGATATTATATGCTGTTTGGTTGCTTGTATTTTATTTCAGAAGCAGTCCAGTCCAAAGCTTTGAAACCAACCGTAATACATCCTATACACTTTTCAATAAAAGCCCATCACTAACTCATGTATAATAAATAGATGGAAGGGTAGAGATTCGAACTCTAGAATGCTTTCACATTGCTAGCTTTCAAGGCTAGTGCCTTAAACCACTCGGCCACCCCTCCGTAGGTTTTAATAAGATAACAGCCATATTAACTCTTCAAGCATAAGCTATTACTACATATTAAGTAACACATTCACAGAATAGTGGAGAGTTTCATTAGCTTTTATAACAGAACGCTTCCCAGAAACAAATAACTATAGCCGCCGAACCTCGTCCTAGTTATTAAGAACTTTAGACTAATATGCTTAGCTTTATCGAGTTGTATTCGTATTAAAACCCTAAATGCCTACACTACAAACGCTTCCCCCCAATCTAACTAACAAACCATAAACCTAATTATCCAGCCGCTGGCGTAGTATCTCAAATAAAGCTATTCCAGTGGCAACTGAAACATTAAGAGAACCTACTGAACCAATCATTGGAATACTAGCAACAATATCACAGGCTTTATATATGGGTTTACGAATGCCTTTATATTCACTTCCCATAATAACAGCAATAGAACCTAAAGCTAGGTTTAGACTATACAAACTATTCTTAGATTTATCTGAAGTTCCAACTATAAATACTCTCTCTTTCTTTAATACATATAATACCTTAGATAAGTTACTAACATAAAATATAGGGAACTTACTAACAGAAAAAGTAGCAGCTTTTTTAGCTACTTCATTAAAATGCCCTGACTTGTGTCGAGTTATTATGACTCCATGAACACCAGCTGCATTAGCACATCTCAAACAAGAACCTAAATTACGAGAATCAACAATACCATCAAGTATTAACAATAATAACTTATTTCTATATGTGGTTAATAACTCAGCAAAGCTATCTTTATTATATTTTCTATTAGTTCTAATATATGCAACAACTCCTTGATGGACGACATTAGCTTTTATATGCTTATAAAACCAGTTTTTATTAACTATTTTAAAGCATATCTTATATCTTTTTAGCTTTAATAAGATATGCATATGATTAGGCTTTTTACTATTTAAAATATAAGCACATACAACCATTTCAGGAGAGCATTCTAATATATTCATTATCACATGAATACCATATACTATTTCTGTCATATTCATATTTTGTTATTAAAAAGCTTTATAGTATCTATTATATAAAGAATAAGCTGTCATAATTATAGGATATATATATCTAGTTTAATAATAAACCCTTTTTAACTTAGAAAATGAATACAACAATAATATCAGCTTCTCAAACTGGAAACTCTCGAGAACTAGCTTTATTATTATATAATGATCTTATTAGAGAAGGTATAAAAGCCATAAACTATAACGCTTCTGACTATAGCTTTAGTAACATAGACCAAGAAAGAATATTAGTGATCATAACATCAACATACGGGGAAGGAGAACCACCAGAAGAAGCAGTTGATCTATATAATTATCTATTTTCAATAAAAGCTCCATTATTAAGGAATACAAACTATGCAGTCTTTAGTTTAGGTGACAGCTCATATGAATATTTCTCTAAAGTAGGAAAAGACTTCGACCATAGGCTAGCTGAACTAGGGGGGAAAAGGATATATAAAAGAATAGATGCTGATGTTAACTATAAAGAAGTGTTTGAGTTATGGAAGAAAAAGCTAATTAAGCTAATAAAAGAACTAATAAAAGAAAAACATAATAATACAAAAGCTAATACAACTAGTAATAATATAAAGCTAAAGCTAAATAATAACTATGATATCTATAATAGAAGAGTCCTGTTTTTAGCTAACTTATCAGCCATATCTAGAGTTTCTAGTAGCCTTTCAATAAAAAATCTATTCCATATAGAGCTTAATATTGACAAAACCATAAGCTTTTCCCCAGGTGATTCATTAAGCGTATTAAATAATAATGAAAAAGCTATTGTTAAAGAGATAGCTAAATACCTAAGAACTAATAAAGCTGAATATGTTTATTTTAATAGGAAAAAAGAATTAGTTAACAGCTTAACTAAAAGCTACTTCGAACTTACTCAAACTAACTTAATAACAATAGAAAAAGCTGTTATTGGTTCAAAATGCGATCTTCTACAAAAGCTATTAAAAAGTAATAATATTATAAAAAAGACTATTAGGTATTTCTCAACTATTGATTTCTTAAGATATATAAAACTATCTCTAAAAGCTAATAACTTAGTAACTATATTGAATAAGCTAAAGCCAAGGCTATATTCAATAGCATCATCACAGTTAGAAACCAAAAAAGAAATACATTTGACAGTAAGTTTAATTAAATACAAAATAGATAACTATACAAGAAAGGGAAATAGTAGTAATTATTTAATAAACTATACAACAACTAAACCCAATCTTAAAGTAGCAGTTCAAAATAATAATAGCTTTTCTATTCCTAAAACCAAAGACATGCCAATAATTATGGTTGGTTCAGGAACTGGCATTGCTCCATTTAGATCTTTTATACAGCATAATAAGATAGTAAATAGCTTTAAAAAAAGCTGGTTATTTTTTGGAAACCCAAACTTTAACAATGACTTTATATACCAGACAGAATGGAAAAGCTATTTAAAAGCTAACATATTAAATAAGATAAGTTTAGTATGGTCTAGGGATCAAGCTATAAAGGTTTATATGCAAGATAATATAAGGAAAAAAGAACATATTATTTGGGTTTGGATAAAAGAAAATGCAGCTATATATCTATGTGGTAATGCTAGTTATATGGCTTTTGAATTAGAAAAAGCTATAGTTAATATTATATGTGAAAACAAAAACATATCATATAAAAAAGCAATAATGATATTAACTACTATGAAAAATAAACAACAATACCAAAAGGATGTCTATTAGTAATAGCTCTAACTTATCTAATAATGAAATACTGAAAAAGGAAAGCAGCTTACTACGTGGTTCTATATCAAAAGACATAAAAGTTAATATAACAGGAGGTTTTAACTATAACAACTCTCAGCTAATTAGATTTCACGGTATGTATCAACAAGATGACAGAGACTTAAGAAAAGAACGTTTAAAACAAAAGCTAGAACCTTTAGTAAATATAATGTTAAGATGCAGACTACCAGGAGGCATAATAACAACAAAGCAATGGGTTAATATAAATAGGCTTGCTACTGAAAATACATTGTATAATAACATAAGGTTAACAACTAGACAAACATTTCAACTTCATGGTATTTTAAAAGCTAACCTAAAAAATGTACATAAGGTACTAAACAAAATAGAGTTAGATTCTATTGCTACTGCTGGAGATGTAAATAGAAACATTTTATGCTCTTTTAATCCTAAAAACCCTATTAGCTATTTTAACTGTTGGTTCTGGTCAAAAAAGATATCAGTTCATTTACTTCCTAAAAGCAAGTCATATGCAGAGCTATGGTTAAAAGATAAAAAAACAGATCTAATAAAAGCTGAACCTATATTAGGTAACAGCTACTTACCTAGAAAGTTTAAGATAGCAATAACCATTCCACCAGTAAATGACGTAGACATTTATTCAAATGATATTGGCCTTATTGCAGTTAATAAGTTAAATAACCTAATAGGTTTTAATATAGTAATAGGAGGTGGTTTATCTATTGTTCATAATGATAAAAAAACTTATCCAAAGAAAGCTAACGAAATAGGATATATTTTCTTAAACGAAGTAATAAAGATATCAGAAGCAATAATAACTATTCAGCGCGACTTTGGTAATAGAAATAATAGGAAAGCTGCAAGAACAAAATATACCTTAGATAAAGTTAGTATTAGCTTATTTAGAAAAGAAATAGAAAAAAGAACTAACTTAAAGCTAAAGCCTATTTATCCTTATATTTTTAACAAACGCAATGATAACTTTGGCTGGCTAAAAGGAACTGATAAAAGATGGTATTTAACTCTATTCGTTCAAAATGGTCGGATTACTGATTGCCAAGATAAACTTCTAAAAACTGGTTTAGAAAAGATAGCTAAAATACATAATAAAAGCTTTTGCATAACACCAAATCAAAACATAATTATTACTGATGTTAGCCCTAAAGCTAAACCTAAAATAGAAAGCATCATTAAAACCTATAACCTAATTAATAGAAAAGAGTCTATTCATAAAAGAAAAGCAATGGCTTGTGTTTCATTTCCTACCTGTCCTTTAGCTATGGCAGAAGCTGAAAGGTTCTTAATGCCATTCCTTAACAAGCTAGAAAAGCTTATGGTTCATAATAATATACATAAGGAATCAATAGTATTAAGAATAGCTGGTTGTCCTAATGGTTGTAGTAGAGCTATGCTATCTGAAATATGTTTAGTTGGTAAATCCATTGGAAAATATAATGTTTATCTAGGAGGGAACTACGAAGGAACTCGTATTCCAAAGTTATATAAAGAAAATGCTAATGTAAAAGAGATCTTAAAAACTATAAACAAAACCTCTAAAGGCTGGATAAAATATAAAAGACCTAATGAACCATATGGAAGTTTTATTATAAGAACAAACCTAATAAAACCTGTTATAAACTCAGCTAATGACTTTTATAGCTTATTATAGTTTATTATATAAAACCTATGGTAGAAATAAAACATAGCTTTTATCTTTATCTTAAAAAAGACCTAACTAAAAGAATAATATTATCTTTAAATAAACAACTAAAAGCCTTAACAGTTCTAAAAAGAATAAGATGGTCATTTGAAACCTTACCTCAAAATACCATTCTTTCTTCTAGCTTTGGCATACATTCAGCTGCTATACTAAAACTAATAACTTACCAAATACCAGGTGTTTATATAATAGTAATAGATACTGGTTATTTATTTAAAGAAACCTATAGGTTTATCGAAAGGCTAACCCTTAAATTAAAACTAAATACAAATATAAACCGTTCTAATATTTCTAGTAGATGGCAAGAAATAAGATACGGAAAGCTATGGAATAAAGGGAAAGAGGGCATTGTTCTGTATAATAAAATAAATAAAGTTAAACCAATGAATTATATATTAAAAAAGCATAACATAAACACATGGTTTGCTGGCTTACGAAATGAACAATCTAAAAGTAGAACTAACCTATTAGCTTTAAATATTAACAACAACCTATTTAAGATGCTACCAATTATTGACTTAAACGGACGTGATGTATTCTTTTTACTAAGGAGAAATATGTTAAACTTTAACCCATTATGGAATATAGGCTATGTTTCATTAGGAGATGCTCATACTACCTGCATATATAAAGCTGGTATGAAAGAAGAGGACACAAGGTTTTATGGCATAAAAAGAGAATGTGGGTTACATTAACTATAAGGTATTTTAAATACAATACCCCAAAAGCTACTAGAAGTACGTTCCTATAGTAATCATAATAAGGTGGTTGTAGTTCAGCTGGTAGAATCCTGGTTTGTGGTTCCAGTGGTCGTGGGTTCAAAACCCACCAATCACCTCCAAGACTATAAGCGAAGGTGGCGAAATAGGTAAACGCGCTAGACTCAGAAGCTAGTATCTTAATCTATAAGGGTTCGAGTCCCTTTCTTCGCATATACATCTAGTCGGTGAGTAGCGCAGCTTGGTAGCGTAACTAGTTTGGGACTAGTGGGTCAGAGGTTCAAATCCTCTCTCACCGACTAGGCTTGTTTTAACTTCTTTGTCGATATATATAGGTATTTCTATGAATAAGATATAACATTAAACTAGCAACCCCATTTCCCCCCATTATATATTCAAGCATATGTTTGGTAAAAAGATAAAGCTAATATGGAATACCATAAAACTAGAAGCTAAACTATTAACAGACTATGAACCTATATTAAAGAAGTCCTTCTTTTATAGGTTTTTAGTACATAAGGTATTTAACAGCTCATTATTATACATTTTGACAAAAGCCCTAAAAAGCAAACCTATAATAAAGACTATAAATATAAGAACAATAAATAATATGTATGCATATAACCCAAAGCTAACCCCAAATGCTATTCAAGATATCTTTATATTTTCCCTAAAAGATCCAATAATAAATAAGTATATTATGCCAATGCTATATTTAAAAGGCTTCCACGTCTTATGCATATATCGTTTATATAGTTGTATTTGGAACCAAAATAGTCAGTTCTTATCTACCTATATCCAAAATAAAATATCAGTAGTTCTAAACATAGATATCCATCCAGCTTCCTACATTGGCAACGAAATAATATTTGATCATGCAACTGGAATTGTAATAGGTGAAACATCAATCCTAAAAAAAAGCATAACTATTTTACAGCAGGTAACATTAGGAGGAACTGGAAAGCTAAAAGGTAACCGACACCCTAAAATAAATGAAGAAGTAACTATTGGAGCTGGAACATCAGTTTTAGGTAATATAAAAATAGATAATAAAGTAAAAATAGGAGCTGGGACAGTGGTATTACATTCGATTCCAAAAAGCAAAACAGCTGTTGGTATTCCAGCTAAACTAACCCCACATGAATTCTAATCTTTATTGGTTCGTTTTTAAAGGACGCATAGTTGGAAACAATATAACATCTCGTATACTACTGGCATTAGCTAATAACATAACTAATCGATCTATACCAATGCCTAAACCAGCAGTTGGTGGAAGTCCGTATTCTAAAGACTTAATGTAATCATCATCATATAAAACTAAACGATCATTAGGATCTTTTTCTTTTATTTGTTTTAAAAAAGCTAATGACTGTTCACTTGAATCATTCAACTCTGAAAACCCATTTCCAACTTCTTTACCATTTATAAACACTTCAAAACGCTCACTCAAAAAAGTATTACTGTCTAAACGCCGAGCTAGAGGAGAAACTTCAGAAGGATAGTTAATAATAAAGGTAGGCTGTTTCAATTTACCTTCAACAACGCTTTTAAATAGATGCGTTTGAGCTTTACCTAAACCCCATTCCTTTTCTATATTAATATCTAAAGAGCTAGCTATTTCAGAAACTAATTTAATATCATTTAGGTCAGAATATCTTATACCTGAACAAAAGCTACATATTGATTCTAACATTGGTATTTTAATAAATGCTTTACTAAAATCTAATACAGTATTACCATAATTAATAGTATTACTTCCTAATATACTTTTAGTAATGTATTTATATAGATCTTCAACTAAATCCATAAGATCGTTATAATTAGCATAAACCATATATAGCTCCATCATAGTAAACTCAGGATTATGGTAAGATGAAAGACCTTCGTTTCGAAAGCTACGGTTGATCTCAAATATCTTTTCAAGTCCACCTACTACCAAACGTTTCAAATATAATTCAGGAGCTATCCGAAGAAACATATCAATATTCAAAGTATTATGATGAGTAATAAAAGGACGCGCAAAAGCGCCACCTGGTATTGTATGCATCATAGGGGTTTCTACTTCAATAAAACTATTACTTAACATATAGCTTCGTAGTTCTGATATAATATGAGATCTAGCTATAAATATATTTCGAGACTTTTCATTAAAAACTAAATCTAAATAACGTTGTCGATAACATAGTTCTTTATTTATTAAACCATGAAACTTATTAGGAAAAGCTCTAACTGATTTAGTTAATAACCGTATATCATAGCAACATATAGATAGTTCTCCTGCTTTTGTTTTAAATAGTTTACCACATGCGCCAACAATATCACCTAAATCTAATAAGTTAACTTGTTCTTTATATTCAGAAAAGAAACCACAAGATAAGTATAGCTGGATTTTACCACCCGAGTCTTGAATAGTCAAAAAAGATATTTTACCGAAGTCTCGAATATTAACTACTCTGCCTGCAACTGCTATATTAATATTTAATATGTTTAATAGTTCATTGGGTTTATTATCATAGTTTAAATGTAAGCTATTAGAAATAGAATCTCTGCGAAAGCTATTTGGAAATATAATAGTTTCTTTTTTAGAACACAAGCTTAACAACTTATATTTACGTCTATAATACTCACTATCAATAAAAGCTTTTGATATATTATATTCTATAGCTGAACCAACCATAACCATACAAAGCTCCTCTCCTTATAAACCATTCCTAAGGTTCTCTATAATAAACATATCTATATTACCATCTAATACCGACTGAACATCTCGAGATTCTAAGCCAGTGCGAAGGTCTTTAACAAGAGAATTATCTAATATATAAGATCTAATTTGATTACCCCAACTAATACTAAACTTAGTATCTTCAATGCTTTTCTTTTCAATAGTTTTTTTAGTAAGTTCAAGTTGATATAATTTAGACTTCAGTTGTTTTAACGCATATTCTTTATTTCTATGCTGAGACCTACTACTTTGAC
Source organism: Candidatus Tremblayella phenacoccinincola (assembly GCF_009805595.3). Lineage (GTDB taxonomy): Bacteria > Pseudomonadota > Gammaproteobacteria > Burkholderiales > Burkholderiaceae > Tremblaya > Tremblaya phenacola_D. The sequence continues at coordinate 10,754 of NZ_VMQO03000005.1, forward strand.
ACTGAGTTGTTATATT
>NZ_VMQO03000006.1 GCF_009805595.3 Candidatus Tremblayella phenacoccinincola
CTATGGACAGTAACCATAAGCTCTATCTCTAACCTCTATGGACAGTAACCATAAGCTCTATCTCTAACCTCTAACAGCTATATAGAAGCTCTTTCCCCAACAGATGTCCTTCAAGACTACCTTTAACTAACTTATGCCTTATCAACACTAAAGAACCGGTAAGAAGAGAATCTCTAGAAGACTATTGAAGAAGCAACCCCATATCTTTATATTATTTAATGATGCTGTACGTCTAGTAAAACCACCCATTCTGTCGTTATATAGGTTTATTGAAGTAAAGGGAGTTGAATACATTCTAGATAAAGATACCTTTATATTGTTTCTTTTATATCGTAAACATAATATATGACCCAGCTGTCTATATATATAAACGCTACCTAATAATGTTATTAACCAATGGGGGGAAAACCCTATGCTATTTCTTCATAAGCTATTACTACATATTAGGTTCTATATTCAAATACCTAATACTATAAAAGAACTAGAAATAGTGCGTATTAATATTATTGGCAAAAAAGGAACTATTTCAAGCCTTCTTAAACTATTAAGTAAACTAAATATAGTAAAAAGATCTTTATTTGGTAATATAATTAACAATATTAAACAGATAACTCAACTACTTTTTACTAACCGTAAATATAAAATAGAAGCATTAACTTTAGAAGAAAGAATTATCAAGGAAAATGTAGACGCTTCACTCCCTGGTAGAATCTTAACTATTGGTAGCATGCATCCTATAACAGATATAATATCTAAGACAGAAAGGTTCTTTTTAAAGCTAGGGTTTATAAGTATGTCTGGCATTGAAATAGAAGATGCTTTCCATAACTTTGAAGCTCTTAATATTCCTAAATACCATCCTTCTCGCACTGAGCATGCTACTTTCTGGCTAACTAAAAAGCTTTTATTACGTACTCAAGCTTCTAATATGCAGTCTCGTATTTTAATAAAACAAAAGCCTCCTATTAAAGTAATAAGTTCTGGTTGTGTATATAGAAATGATTATAACAAAACCCATACCCCTATGTTTCACCAATTGGAAGGCTTTTTAGTTGATAAAACCATTAGCTTTTCTAATTTAAAAACAATAGTTAGAGACTTTATATGGTTCTTATTTAACAACAAAATAAACCTACGCTTTCGTCCTTCTTACTTTCCTTTTACAAAACTATCTACAGAGGTAGATATATTAAGTTCTTCGAATAGTTGGTTAGAAGTATTAGGTTGTGGCATGATTCATCCTAAGCTTTTAAATAATGCTAATATTAGTACTAATTATTCTGGATTTGCATTTGGTATTGGAATAGAGCGATTAGCAATGTTATATTATAATATGAATGATATTCGGTTTTTATATGATAATGACTTACGCTTTCTTAAACAATGTTAGTTAGAAATAGGTAGCTTATGATATTTAGTGTGGTTTGGTTACGTGAATGGTTATATTTAGAAAAGGATATTAACAATATAGCAGATCAAATAACTATGTTTGGATTGCATGTTGAAACAATAGTGAATATTCCTTATTATATTAGTAGACCTATAATAGGTCATATTATATACTACAAAAGGCTTTCTAAGAATAGATATGTTTATTCTGTAGATATAGGATATAAAAAGCTATTAGATATTATTTATTCTAGCTATATTGAACAATATGCTTGTTTTAAAATAGCTGTTGCTATATCTGGTTCAGAAACTGGTTCAGGTTCAGGTTCTAGTATTTCGGGTTCTATAGGAAATCTATGGCTTTTATCAGATATAGACATAAGCTATCAGCATAACATCATAAAACTACCATTAGAAACTAAGTTAGGATCTGAGTTAAGAACATATATTAAGATTGAAGACATTGTCATCAAAATAAATATAGCTCCTAATAAAATCCATTGTTCAAACATGCTTGGTATTATGCGTGTGTTATCATGTTTAAACAATATGTATTTGAAATATCCAGCTATTAATTATGTTAAGACAGCCTTTACATATAACATTCCAACATTGATAGAGACAAATAGGCTTTGTCCTTGTTTTGTAACTAGAATAATAAGAAATGTTAATAACAATCTAAATACGTCCTTATGGTTAAGAGAAAGACTTAAGCGATGTGGTATTATATTAACTAATGTTCTTAATGATATAACATCATATGTTTTATTAGAATTAGGACAGCCTATAGATATGTTTGATCTTAATTCTATAAAAGAAAAGCTAGCTATACGCTTATCTAAACCAAATGAAGTTATTACTCTTTTTAATGGAAATAAGATAGCTTTGAATTCAAATGCTTTAGTAATATCTGATGAAGCTAACATATTATCTTTAGTCGGTATATCAAAAGCTAAATATGGGTCTATAACTATAGATACAAACAATATTATATTATGTGCTTTTTATATTAATCCTTCAGTTATTATTGGAAAGCCACATTATAGTTTATGCTCTAAGCTTTTAGGTCATTATGAAAGAGGTGTAGATTATAACCTTTTAAGCTTAGCTATAGAAAGAATAAGTGACTTAATAATATCTATATGTGGTGGAATTGCTAGTTCAATATATAGCTTTATATCTACTAAGAATGTTATCAAGAAAAGTAGAATAGGAATACATCGTTATAAGCTAAATAACTTAATAGGCTATCTTATTCCAGATGGAAAGGTTAATAGCATTTTAACTAACTTAAACTATAAAGCTATTCGTGTTAATGCTGTTTGGATAGTTTTAATACATAATTGGCGTTTCAATATAAATATCGAAGAAGACTTAATAGAAGAAGTTATTAGTTTTTATGGGTTTTGTAACGTTAATAAAAAGCCTATGCATACTTATTTAGCTTTTACTGAAACCAATAAGTCCATAAAGACCCGAATACCTTTAATACGTATTAAAGAGCTACTAATAGATAGAGGTTATCATGAAGTAATCACTTATAGCTTTATTGAACCTAATATTCAAAATAAAATAGCTTCTAATGTAAAGCATATATATATAAAAAACCCAATAGCTAAGGAAATGAAAATAGTTCGCAGTTCTCTGTTAGCTGGTTTAATTAAATCATTAACTTACAAATTATACCAGCAACAAAAGCGTATCCGTTTATTTGAGAGTGGCTTTTGTTTCATTCCTGATAAAACTATAGGTATTAAACAAATGCTAATGGTTGCTGGTATAATCACTGGCTCTATTCTCGAAGAGCATTGGGATAGTAAACATAGCCATAGCTTAGTTGATATTTACGATATAAAAGGTGACTTAGAATGTATCTTTGTTATTACTAATAAGGCTAATGAAGTTGAACTTAAACCAATAAGTTGTTTAGTTTTACACCCAAGCCAATCCGTTGCTATCTTTATTAAAAAGAACTTTGTTGGCCTTTTTGGTACTATTCACCCTAAACTACAATTAGAGCTAAAGCTATATAATAATGTTTTTATGTTTGAATTATATTGTGAGTACATTCTTGATTATAATATGCCTAATGCTTCTAAGAAATCTTATTTCCCTATAAGTCATAGATATGTTTCTATAATAGTTTCTAACCAAATAATGGCATCAACTATTATTTCTGAACTAACTAATAAATATACTAATTATTTAGTAAGCATTAACGTTTCTGATGTGTATTATGATAATATAAAGGAAGGTTTTAAAAGCTTATCTCTTAGTTTTAATATTCAAAGTAGTGAAAAGCCACTTAAAGAATATGATATTAACTTAATTATTAAAGACTATATAACCACATTAAAACATATGTTTAGTGCTTATTTGAGATATTAGTTAGTATTCTTGAAAAGCCTAGAACTTTATATAGTTTATTCATAGTTATTATAGCTTTTTTCCTAGCTCTTATTGAACCATCATATATTATTTTATTAAGATAACCTTCATCTTTTCTAATAGAAAAGTATTTAGTTTGTAAGGCTGTTAGTAACTTATTTAATATAGATATAACATCTTTTTTTAGACAGCCATATGCTTTGAATTCAAACATTATTTCTAGCTGAGCTATATTAGTTTTACCTACACATGCTAATAATTCTAATAAGTTTGAAATGCCAGGTTTAAATATAGGTTCATAATAAATAATTGGTGGTCTATCAGAGTCTGTTATTGTTTTATTAAGTTTAGCTTCTAATGAATAAAAGCTATCTAACAAATATATGGTATTTCTTTTATTTATATCAGACTTAGACATTTTGATATTTGGTTGTAATAAAGACATTATACAAGACCCATGTTCAGAAATACAGGGTTGAGGAATAGTAAAGATTTCCCCATACATATTATTAAACCGATTAGCTATAGCTTTTGTAAGTTCTATATGTTGCTTTTGATCTTTTCCTATTGGAACTATATTTGTTTGATATAATAAGATATCTGCGGTCATTAGAATTGGATAGTTAAAAATACCAATATTTATAGGTTCTTTAGCTTTTAGTTGCTTTTCCTTAAATTGTGTCATTCTTTTTAATTCACCAAAATAAGCATAACAACTCAATAACCAATTAAACTGACAGTGTTCAAGTACATGAGATTGAATAAAAGCTATAGTTTTTATTGGGTCTATACCGCAAGATAAATATAATGCTAGAATGTCTAATGAAGAGCTGTGAATAGCTTTATTAGTTTTAATATTACTAATAGCGTGCATATCCGCTATACAATAAACACATTCATTATTATCTTGCATTCTGATCCAATGTAATAAGGCACCTAAATAATTACCTATAGTTAGATCTTCATTAGAAGGCTGCATTGCGCTATATACAACAGGTTTCATAGTATTTAGTCTTTATATAACAAAGCTAGTCCTTAACACACAGCCACAGAACACAGCCACACCATCAACCACACCATCAACCACACATCTTTGGATATCTTATGCATTTACCATAATATCTTTTTAAGCTTACTATAGCCTAGTAGAGCTTTTCTTGTATTCTCTATACTAAAGTTAGTTATATTTAGTTGTCCTATTCGATCCTTTGACGTAAACATAGAACTAGCTTTTTCCATTGTTATAGCTTTTATATTATATATTAAGTTATCAGACTTTGTACTTATAATAGAATAATCATTTCCTTTTCTTAGTTCCAATATTATTTCACCATTTATAATAGTTGCTATCCATTTATTTATGGCTTCTTTTATAGTTAGTGACTGCGAATCAAACCAACGTCCTAAGTAAAGCAGCTTTCCAAGGCTTCTTCCATAGTTTCTCAGTTGTTCTATAGTATATTCATCATGTATTCCAGTGGTTAGCCTTTCATAGGCAATGTATAGCAACTTAACACCAGGTGACTCATAGATTCCTCTGCTCTTTGTTTCTATTATTCTGCTTTCTAGTTGGTCTGTTACGCCTAGTCCATGTCTACTGCCTATTGAATTAGCTTCTTCTATTAAAGCTATTTGAATATTAAGCTTTATATTGTTTATTGAAGTTGGTAGTCCATGTCTATATCTTAGCTTTAGTATTTCTATAGGAACGGCTACTTTCTTTTTCCAAAAAGCTAAACACATAATTAACTCTATCTTTTTTATATTAAAGTCTAAATATTCTAACTCTTTTGCTTCGTATGTATTTCCAAGGATGTTACAATCAGTAGAATAATATCTTTTCCTTTGTTTTTTATAATAAAACCCATTCTTTATCATAAGCTGATACATTTCTTTTCTTCCACCAAGTTCATTAACAAAACTATTATCCAACCAAGGCTTATATATTTTTAGTTTATTATTTATTAACAAGCCATATCTGTAAAACCTTTCAATATCATTACCTTTATATGTACTGCCATCACTCCATATGTTTATATTATTTATGTTCATTTCTAAAGCTATAGAAATACTAGTTACTATTCTACTTAAAGGAGTAGTATTAAAATATACTAGGTTGGCTGTTTTTATATGGAATGCCTTACATTGCAAAGCTAATAGTCCTTCTTTTATTAGGGCTTTTCTACAATCAATAATGTAAGCCTTTCTAGCACCATAACTAATAGCCTTTCCAATAATTAAAAACATATTCTTTTCATCATACTGTCCTAAGTTAGCAGTATAAGAATAAACTATGCCACCCTTTTTATTAATCCATACTATCGCCGCACTAGTATCTAGACCACCTGAAAAAGCAATTCCTATTAGTTGTTTAGTTGGTAGCTTTCTTATTATATTATTCATTTTTGTTATTTAAGACCATCGTTAACTTGTTGTTGTGACTTTATTTAAGCCTTTAGTTATTAGTTCTTTAATTTGTTCTTTTGATAAAGCTCCTATCTTATTATCTATTAGGTTCCCATTATGGAATAGTATTAGTGTTGGGATGCTTCGTATTCCATATTTTACGGCAGTTATATTGTTTTCATCAATGTTAAGCTTAGCAATAGAAATCTTTTTATTAAATTCTTTTATTAATTCTTTTAAGGCTGAAGTCATTAGTTTACAAGGTCCACACCATTCAGTCCAAAAAACTACTAAGCCTAATCCTTTTAGTTCTTTTATATATTTATCGAAGCTTTCGTCATTAAGATGGATAATATTATTCATAGTGTTACTCCAGGTTTAAGATATGTAATAAGTTTCTATATAGAAGCAGTTATGAGGAAGTTAATAGATATAGCTGTTTGTGATAGAAGAGAGATGGAGATGTGCATTAACATATACAATACGAGTGTTAGGTGGGTATGCATATAGCTAATAGCTTTTATGTCCAGGCTTGGAATTGAACCAAGGACACGAGGCTCTTCAGGCCTCTGCTCTACCACTGAGCTATCTGGACTTTAGATTAGTTATTAGTTGATGGGTAGTGACGGGTTCGAACCGTCGGTCTTCTCTGTGTAAAAGAGATGTTCTACCACTGAACTAACCACCCGTTCTATGTATCTAACCACTGTTCTATGTATCTAACCACTGAGTTAACCACTGTTCTAGCCACCCAAATAAGAGCTAGTTCTAGAGCAGTTAGGTTTAGATGGGAGAGGAGAGAACCAGTTGGAAATATGGTTTGGTGGTTGGGATATGATGAAAGCTAAAGCTAAAGCTAAAGCTAAAGCTAAAGTGAAAGTGAAAGTGAAAGTGAAAGCAAACGAACGATAGCGATAGCGATAGCGTATGTGAATGTGATGTGGTGTGGTTTATGTTAATAGAATCTAATTGGGAAGATGTGTTATTACTTGATGTAATTCCTTTATACATTATAGATATTCTTTTCATTGAGTCTATAAGGATAGGGTTTTAGTAGGAGTCTATTGGGGTTTTTCCAGTTCTTTAAAAGCAGGTATA
>NZ_VMQO03000007.1 GCF_009805595.3 Candidatus Tremblayella phenacoccinincola
AACCTCCCTCTATATACACTACACCTACAATACACCTACACTACATCTACATCTACTTCTACTTCTACTTCTACTTCTACTTCTATACCTCTCTTCCTTCTCTCACACACTCTCTCTCTCTCCCTATGGACTGCTTAAATAGTGCATATGCTTAAATAGATACATATGGGATGAAGAAGGTTTATTATGGAGTGGTTAGATTGGGTTGCCTATAGCTAATAGCTACATATCTCTAGACAAGCTAACTAAATAGAATCCCAAGGTTTATATCTATATATCTTAATCTTAATTAAGCATAAACAGATTATCTAAGCAACTCATTAATAGAAGTCTTAAGCAAAGTTTTCCTATCGATCCTCTTAACAATAACAGCACAACCTAGACTGTATTTCCCATCTTTTATCAGACCACCTGGTACAACAACTGAGCCAGCTGGAACCCTACCATACAATACATCGTCTCTTTCCCTATCATATATCTTTGTGCTCTGTCCTATGTAAACGCCCATAGCTATCACGGAGCCCTCTTCAATAACCACTCCTTCCACTATTTCAGACCTAGCTCCAATGAAGCAATTATCCTCTATTATGACAGGCTGTTCATTTAAAGGCTCCAGTACACCCCCAATTCCAACTCCTCCTGAGATGTGGACGCTTTTACCAACTTGTGCACATGAACCGATAGTAGACCAAGTATCAACCATCGTGCCTTCATCAACATATGCTCCAATGTTAATAAAGGAAGGCATTAGTACCACATTCCTGGATATAAACGAACCTCTTCTTATCGAACCAGGTGGAGAGTTTCTGACTTTATGCTTTTCGGTGTGGGATATAAACTTAAGTGGTATTTTGTCATAAAAGCAAGAATAGCCAGTATCAAGTCTACATATCTTTGCAAGCCTGAAATATAATAGTATTGCTTTTTTGATCCATTCGTTTACTTGCCAGACACCGTTTCTTTTTTCACATACTCTTATCTTACCAGCATCAAGCTCCGAAATAACATACTCTATAACTTCATAGGCTTCTCTGCTTTTGGCTGTGCTTTCGTATAGATGCTCTTCATTCCATATTTGTTCCACTATTCTACATACGTTATACATATGTTTGTCAGAGGGGGGGGGAGAGTTCTTTTATGTGAATGGCTGTTGTTACCAAAGCTGTTCCCATTGATAGTCGATAACCAACTATTATATACAGCTCCACAGTTCTTACTTCGATACATCGGTACTTACTTCGATACAGGACAGATAGTTAAGCCACCATACTAAGAACATAACCGTTGGTGGCTGTATTGAATACAAACTGACAAGAGCATGGGGGGAAGTCCTCAGCTTATTGATATGGTTCCCCCCCATACGCTGGTTAAATAACTAATATTATACTAGCTAACTGCTAGAGCTCTGGACTTCATTGTTATATTCCAGACCTAATTACTAACATAGAGCTATACTCACTAACCTGCTAGAATGACTGAAGATATTGTAAAAAAGATGTTAGAGTCAGGGGTCCATATTGGACATAGGAACTGCTTTTGGAATCCTAAGATGTTTCAGTTTATCTATTGTAAAAGACGTAGAGTCCATATCATAGACCTAGATAAAACCATTCGTATGTTCAAGAAAGCATTATTATTTGTTGAGCGGTTGGTAGTAGAAGATAAACACATATTGTTTGTGTGTACCAAATGGCAACTGCAAAGCTTCGTTGAAAAAGAGGTTTCCAGAATAAGCATGTCGTTCATTACTAAAAGATGGTTAGGAGGGACGTTAACAAACTTCAATACTATTAGCAGTTCACCACTAAGCTTAGACGTCTCAAAAAAAGCTAAAGGATTTAAAATCAACAGAGTTCCAGATGCTGTTGTTGTTGTTGAAGCAGTAAAACATAGAATAGTAATTAGGGAAGCTCAAAGATTACGGGTTCCTGTAATAGCAATAGTGGATACGAACTGTTCTCTGTCCGGAATAAGCTTTCCAATACCTGCCAATGATGACTCAGCTACTGCCGTACATTTGATTCTAGCTGGCATAATAAAACACATACACAAAACCAAGTGTCTAAAGGAAAAAGCAGCTAAGTTAGGAATTAACGGATGAATGCTCCCTTGCATATAACACAACTTCCTTCAACATTAAACATATTGTTCAACAACCATAACCATACCATAAAACAAACAGACATACCCACACACACATCCACACATCCACAGAACACAACCACAAACAACCGCTTACCTATAGCAGGGGGAACCGACACCTAACTAAATAAGAACTTCATGGTTACTTTAATCGTACTACCAAACATATACTTGTGTCCACTGGGTTTGATTTTAACTGCTGTTGGTGGTATTAGCCTCTGTGATCTCATGTTGAACGAAGGCGTTAATGTTCCTCACCTCTGTGGAAAAGCCTGTGTTTGTTCTTCATGCATAGTTAACATTAAGCAGGGAGCAGAAGTTATACGTATCGCAACCAACTCTGAAAAAGCTTTGTTAGCAACGAATAGAAGTGACTCCAGGTTATCTTGCCAAACAGTTCTAGGAAAGGCCTGCTAACAGTTAAGAGTTTGCTATTGTGTTGTTAGTTGGTGTTTTGGTGTTACTTCTGTTAGCTGTTGGAAGCATATCTCAGCTGGATGTTATGGGTTTTGGTAACTTGAACTTGGAACTGACATACGCTGTGGACTACAATTCCTTTAATACCTAACGAGCCTAAGTTAAGGGTTCCCCAAGTCTCTAACGTATAGTTAACCTAAACTTCTTTTCAACATGCACAAGCTAACTGGTGTAATTACAGCAGTTGTTTCACCAATGTTTCCTGATGGAAGTTTAGATGTATACTCTTTCAGGAACTTTATAGAATGGCAGGTTCTTTCAGGCATTAGCGGACTAACTGTTACTGGCACTACAGGTGAAGTTTCAACTCTTTCATATGAAGAGCATATAAGCCTTGTTAAAACAACCATTGAACAAACAAAAGGTAGAGTTCCAATAGTTGTAGGTTCAGGAAGTAACTCTACGTTCGAGGCAATACATCTTACCCAAACCATCAAAGAGTTAGGAGCTGACTTTTCTTTGCAAGTTGTTCCGTATTATAACAAGCCAACACAAGAAGGACTATACAAGCATTTTAAGAGGATTGCTGAAGCTGTAGACATGAATATCATATTGTACAATGTGGCCAGTCGAACTGGTGTTGGTTTGGCAATTGACACAATACACAGACTTTCTCAGATTCCGGGCATTGTTGGCATAAAGGAAACATCAACAAGTATGCTAAACATATACAAGCTACTACGACTCAAAAGAGAATTGAAGGACAAGTTTGCTGTATATAGTGGAGATGATTCAACATTCTTAGGTGCATCTGAAATAGGAAGTAATGGGGTGATATCTGTTATTTCTAATATGATTCCTAAAAGTATTGTTAATCTATACCTGCTCTCTAGGTTATCCACAGGTACTAAAGATAAGCTAAAACTAAACAACATAACCTCAAAAGTATTTAGCCTGTGTAAGCTCATGTTTATAGAAACCAACCCAATCCCAGTAAAAACGATCTTAGGTAGGATTGGGCTAATAAATAGTGGAATTAGGTATCCGCTGACGCATTTAAACTACAGTCATTGTATTAAGATATTAAAAGTAATCAGAGATCTTAGCAACAGTTTGGAGGAGTAGTAACTAACCCCTCCGTTAATAAGTCTCTGTTATTCTTTTTGGTTTCTCTTTTATTCTTTTGTTTGTATGTTGGATGCTTGTTTGCCTTTAGGTCCTTGAATGACATCGAATGTTACCTTTTGACCTTCCTTTAATGTTTTAAATCCTTGAACGTTAATAGCTGAGAAATGAGCAAACAAATCTTCACCGCCTTCGTCTGGAGTAATGAACCCAAAGCCTTTTGCATCATTGAACCACTTTACAACACCAGTTGCCATTACAAGCCTCAACTTCTCCTTTATTACTTTAATACTAAAAAAAACCCATTGGTTTATCTATCTTTCTTTTCAATATACAAGACATGCTTTCCTACAATAGGGTCATATTTCATTGCTTTCAGTTTAGCTTGGCGAGTTCTGTTTTTAAAAGTTGTGTAAAAATGACCGGTGTTCTTGGTGGAAATTAACCTTATGATTACCCTGTTGTTATTAGCCATTTCGTTTCCTATATGTGTTCTTATCTAAGAAACGGAGGCCTGAGCTTGAAACCTTCCTGCGAATCCAACTGTTATCAACTTCTGACCATACTCTTTTGGAATGCAAGTTAATACTAAAGGTCCTTCTCGTTTTGTTATGCGAGAATGAAACTAAGTTTCCTTTCAGGTTCTTTTTTCGGGTTATATAACATAGCTTCATAGTTTAGTTGTTGCTTTTAAAGATTAGTAGTTTAAACAGCTGTCTTTAGATGAAAAGAAACAACAGAAGTAAACATAGCGTTTGTATTATTGGTTTTATGTTAGAGCTTCTGGTGTATATCAAATGTATAAGAGCTAGCTACTGATTGTATTATGGTTTTAGTTGAGTCGTGCAGGTATCGAACCTGCGACAGATGGATTAAGAATCCATTACTCTACCACTGAGCTAACGACCCTTTCTCTCTTTAATATATTCTCTATTAACATGCTGCCCCCTCTCATTCTCCCTCTACCTCTACTCCTCCTACCAACCACCCACTCTCTCTTGATAAACAGAACTCAACACATCCAAAAACACATCCAAACAACACAACCCCCTCTCTCTTGTCGAAGAACTTAGAGGCATATGTATTCCCAGTTGTTATGCCGATATAGTTCATTTGGAAGAACAACTGACTTGTAATCAGTAGGTAGTCGGTTCGAGTCCGACTTTCGGCATTTATTAACTAAAAGCGAATATAGTATAAAGGTTATTATTCTAGCCTTCCAAGTTAGAGATATGGGTTCAATTCCCATTATTCGCTTATATGAATATGCTATCTGTTATCTAGAAGCGGTAGCTGATATAGCTTAGTAGGTTAGAGCACATCTTTGGTATAGATGAGACGTCGGTTCGAGTCCGACTTTCGGCATTCGCTTTCGTCAAACGCTTTCGTCATTCGCTTTCGGCTTTCGCTTTCGTCAAACGTCAGACAGTTATTGCTTTTATCTTTTATAGCTTATGTATATAAACAACCATATTCTATGCTTGAAAAACCTATAATAGAAAACCGTATCTTAAAACTAGAAGAGAGGTTAAGGCTTTTAAAAGATAAGATAAGCTTTGAAGTTAAGAAAGAAAAGATTAATGACTTAGTTAATAAATTAAATAATAAAACCATATGGAATAATAAAAGCCTAATAAAAGAATTAAATAGAGAGCTTTCTTTACTTAGGTTTGATGTTTCAATATTAGATAAACTATTAGAAGACTTTAGAGACATTAAGGAAATATTTAGGCATATAACAGCTAATCTTAATAAAGCAACATCAATTACTTTATTTGATATAAACAATGAGTTATGCGTATTAGATAAAAAGATAGAACAACTAGAACTTAGCTTAATGTTTAAGGATAAGTCAGATATGTTAGATTGTTATATAGATATTCAGGCTGGTACTGGAGGCGTTGATTCTCAAGATTGGACAAGCATCTTATTACGTATGTATCTTCGTTGGGCAAGCATGCATAGGTTTAAAACAGAAGTTATTCATGAGATGGTTGGAGATCTAAATAAACCTAAGTCTGTTACTATTAAAGTATTAGGTGTCTATGCTTATGGTTGGTTAAGAACTGAAACAGGAATTCATAGGTTAGTGCGTAAGAGTCCTTTTAGTTCTAATGGGAAACGGCACACTTCTTTTAGTTCTATATATGTTTATCCAGTGATAAGTGATGATATTAATATATATATAACTCC